>JAQGJF010000888.1 GCA_028290765.1 Tardiphaga sp. | reverse complement strand
GTCGCGACGGTCGCGGCCGGCGCGGCCATCGGGATCTATGACGTTCCGAAAGTCGACGTCACCACGGTGGCGCTGCACAGCCGCGGCGTCACCGCGGGTTCGATGCGCGGCTACGGCACGCTGCAGTCGCTGACGGCGTTGGAAGTGCTGATCGACGAGGCGGCGGCGGCGCTGCCGCTCGATCCGATCGAATTCCGCCGGCGCAACGCGCTCAAGCAGGACGGCCGGACCATGATGGGAAATACCTACACCGTCTCGGTCCGCACCCCCGAGATGCTCGACAAGCTTGAGCAGCATCCGATCTGGCGACAGCGCGCGCAGGAAAAGGCCCGCGCGCAGGCCGGAACGTTGGTCGGCACCGGCGTCGCCTGCGTCGCTAAGGATTACGGCACCGGGGCGGACTGTTCGAACGGGCGCGTCGAGGTCACTCCAGACGGCCGGATCTCGATCTGGTGCGACCATGTCGAGATGGGCAACGGCATCGGCACCGCACTGGCCAACCGGGTGGCGCAGCATCTCGGCGCGATCTCCGACGAGGTCGCCGTGTCGCGGATCGACGCCTTCGATGTGCTCGGGCTCGTCACCTCCGGCGATTCCTACACCATGGACCAGAAGACCCAGAACACCGCGGAAAAGAATCCACGCTGGGTACCTGCGATCAGTTCGGAGACCAGCGCCTCGATCGGCGCCCATGTCGGAACCCATGCGGCCACCGAAGCGGCGCGCGTGATCTTCCGCTTCGGCCTGTGGCCGGCGGCGCTCGAACTGTGGCGCATCGCGGCGACCGATCCGAGGGCGAAGCAGTGGGCGAAAGCGAGCTGGAAAAATGGTCAACTCGTGATGCCGGGCCTGATGCCGTTGGCGCTTCCCGCGCTGGCCGCGACAGCGCATGCGCGCAATCTGGTCACCGGCGCGGTGACGCACGGTTTTTCCCGTTGGGGATGGTCGCGGGCGCGGTTTCCGATCGCCGGCGAGCAATGGGTGGCCGAGATCGATGCGCTGGCCGTGCGCAAAGGCGGCGGCAAATTCGTGCCGATCAACCGCATCAGTGTGAAATTTCCGCCGACCCAGAATAATTCGAGCGGGAACGTCTACACGTCGATGTGCGGCGCCCTGGTGCGTATCGAGATCGAGCGGGCCACCGGCACACTGCGCATCGCCAAGGCCTACACCGTGCTCGAATGCGGCCAGGCGCTGGTGCCGCAGGTCGTACTCGGCCAGACGCAGGGCGGCTTTGCGATGGGCGTCGGCTACGCGCTGCTGGAGACGCTGCCGCCGTTCGAGGGCGGTCCCGGCAACGGGCAATGGAATCTCGGGCAATATCTCGTCGCCCGCGGATCCGACCTGCCGCTGCGCGACCTTGAAGTCGAGATGCTGCCGCCGCTGACGCCGGACGAGCCGCCCAAGGGCATGGCCGAAGTGGTGATGGTCCCGGTGGTTCCGGCGCTGCTCAACGCCATCTTCGATGCCACCGGCCGGCGCTTCCAATCGCTGCCGGTGACGCAGGCCATGCTCAAGGGGGTGCTGGCGTGACCAAACTGGCTCTCACCATCAACGGCGAGGCGCACGCGCCGACCGAGGTGCGCGACGACCTGACGATGAACGATTACCTGCGCGAAGTTTTGGGCATGACCGGCACCAAATTCGGCTGCGGCGCCGCGCAATGCCTGAGCTGCGCCATCATCATCGATAATCCGGACGGTTCCAGTCATACCAGCCCGACCTGCATCGTGCCGGCCGCCAGCTTCGACGGCAAGGCGATCCGCACCGTCGAAGGCCACGCCAAGGACGGCGAGCTGTCCGCCTTGCAAAAGGCCTTCATCGCGCATTTTGCGTTTCAATGCGGCTATTGCACCGCCGGCTTCCTCAATGAGGGCCAGGTGCTGCTCGAACGCCTGGCGAAGGCGCCGGTGGCACGCGCGGAGCTGGAGAGCATCATCGCCGACGCGCTCGACGGCCATCTGTGCCGCTGCACCGGCTACATCAAATATCACGAGGCGGTACGCGACGTGATCCTGGCCGACCCGAAACGCTATCTGGTGGCCACCAAGTGACGGCGCCCGGAGACACCGCGAAGATGAAGTCCGAGACGCGACTCCATGTTCTGTTTGCGTTTGCGGCCCTCACGATGAGTATGGTGACGGCTTACGCCGCGACGCAGGGTCCCTCCGAAGGCCTCGCAGCACCGCAGAGTTTTGACGCGATCGGCGATCCGGCCGCGCGATCGGCGGCGATCTTCAGCGAGCTCGGCAAAGTGCTCACCCATCCGCGCTGCGTCAATTGCCATCCCGCCGGCGATCGCCCGCACCAGGGCGACCTGAGCCGGTTGCATCAGCCGCCGGTCGAGCGTGGCCCCGACGGCCATGGCGTTGAAACAATGCGCTGCTCGATCTGCCACCAGAAGGCCAATTTCGATCCCGGCCGCGTGCCGGGCCATCCGGAATGGCATCTCGCGCCGCGCGAAATGGCGTGGGAAGGCAAAACGATCCCCGAGATCTGCGCCCAGATCAAGGACCCCGCGCGCAACGGCGGCCGCAAGGTCGAAGACCTCATCAACCACATCGGCGAGGACACGCTGGTGGGCTGGGCCTGGGCCCCCGGCTACGGCCGCACCCCGGCGCCCGGCACGCAGAAAGAAGCCGGCGCGCTGGTCGCGGCCTGGGTCAAGACCGGCGCCGCGTGCCCGCAATAGGGGATGGCGTGGGTGTTCGAACGCTCCGGCGCGGTTCACCGCCGCCAACTCCGTCATTGCGAGGAGCGAAGCGACGAAGCAATCCAGTTCTTGCTTGCGGCCCCTGGATTTCTTCGCTTCGCTCGCAATGACGGGGTTGGCGGCGGTGATCGAACGCTAATTCATCCCGCGTCTCAAACCGGACGTCCTTCCAGCGGGTACGCCGGATCGTTGTAACCCGCCACTGCCGGATGCCCCGACGTGACGAGATCATCGATGAAGGCTTCGTCGTCGGCGCTCCATTTATATTCCAGCGCCTTGGCGTAGTCGTCCCACTGGGCCTCGGTGCGCGGGCCGGCGACGACGCCGGTGATCAGGCGGTTGTTGAGCACCCAGGCGACCGCGAAAGCGCCGGCGGTGGTGCCGCGCTGTTCGGCATGGCCCTTGATCTGGCGCGCGGTACGCAGCGAATCGACGTGCCATTCGGTCTGCATCATCCGCTTGTCGTTGCGGCCGGCGCGGGTCTGCGGATCGGGCGCCGCGTCGGGATCGTATTTTCCGGTGAGGACGCCGCGGGCCAGCGGACTGTAGGAGACGACGCCCAGTCCGAAATAGTGGCAGGCGGGCAGATGTTCGGTCTCCGCGGTCCGGTTCAAGGCGTGATAATACGGCTGGCTGACGATCGGCCGGTCGATGCCGAGTTCGTCGCAGAGACGGCAGATTTCGCCGATGCGCCAGCCGCGATAATTCGACACGCCGAAATACCGGATCTTGCCCTGGCGCACCAGATCGGCGATGGCGTTCACCGTTTCGGCCAGCGGCGTCGAATGGTCTTCCTTGTGCAGATAGTAGATGTCGACATAGTCGGTGCCGAGCCGTTGCAGGCTGCGCTCGATGCCGCGCATGATCCATTTACGCGAGAGGCCGCCACCGTTGACGTCGTCGAGTATCGGATTGGCGATCTTGGTGGCCAGCACCCAGGCGTCGCGATTGTCCCTGATCAGCGTGCCGGTGATTTCCTCGGACAGACCGCCATTATAGACGTCGGCGGTGTCGACGAAGTTGACCCCGCCATCCCGGGCTTTGGCCAGAATACGCGCGGCCTCGGTCTTGTCCGTTGGGCCGCCGAAATTCATGGTCCCGAGGCACAGCCGCGAGACCTTCAATCCGGAGCGGCCGAGATTTCTGTGTTCCATCGCAATCTCCAAGCATGCCGGTCGGCAGGATAGGGGACCGCGATCATTTCGGCAATTCTTCGAGACGCCGCGCGAAGGGCGCCGCTCTTCGGGATGAGCTCAGTGCCCGCCATGGCTTACAGGATCGACGCCAGCGATTCGCCGTGCAGGTCGATGCTGAGCCCGTCGAGCGCCAGGTCGTTGAGTTCGCCGCCCATCGCCTTGATGCTTTCCTCGCGGATCAGCGACATCAGCCCGCGGCGCAGCGCCAGAAATTCCGACGACATCATCATCGACTGCTGCCGCGGACGCTCCAGCGGAATCGCGATCTCGGCCTTGATGGTGCCCGGACGCGCCGTCATGCAATAGACCCGGTCCGACAAGAAGATCGCCTCGTCGATATCGTGGGTCACGAACAGCACCGAGATCTTCAGCCGCTGCCACATATTGGTGAGGATCTGCTGCATGATCACCCTTGTCTGGGCGTCGAGTGCACCGAACGGCTCGTCCAGCAGTAATACCTTGGGTCCGGTGGCCAGCGCGCGGACGATGCCGACGCGCTGCTTCATGCCGCCGGACAGGCTGTCGGGATATTTGTTCTCGAACGCGGTGAGGCCGGCGAGGCCGAGCAGCGTCCGCGCGGCGCGGTCGCGGCTCGATTTGTCGAGGTGCTTCATCTTGAGGCCGAATTCGACATTGCCCTTCACGGTCTTCCAGGGAAACAGCGAATATTGCTGGAACACCATGCCGCGATCGGCGCTGGGTCCGTCGATCGGCTCGCCGTCCAGGGTAACATCGCCCTCGGTCGGTTTCAGGAAGCCGGCCACGGCATTGAGCAGGGTCGACTTGCCGCAGCCGCTGGGCCCGACGATGGAGACGAACTCGCCGGGATTGACATGGATCGACGCGTCGCACACCGCCTCCACCGGACCGTCGATGGTGGGATAGCTCAATCCGAAATGGCGGACGTCGATACGGCCCTTCGCGGGCGGCTTCCCAATTTCCTTGGTGGCAATGGTGCTCATGATCGCTTCCATGGCATGACGAGGCGACCCAGCCCCCGGATCAGCGAGCTCGATCCGAGACCGAGCACGCCGATGCAGATCATTCCCAGCGCGATGTCCTGGTACTGGACCAGCGAATAGGCTTCCCAGGTGAAATAGCCGATGCCGAACTGGCCAGAGATCATTTCCGCCGCGATCAGCGACACCCAGGCGACGCCCATGCCGACCGTCAGGCCGGTGAAGATGTGCGGCAGCGAGGCAGGAAAGTACACCTCACGGAAGATCGACATCTCGCGGGCGCCGAGGCATTGCGAGGCCCGCACCAGCACCGGATCCACCAGCGTCATGCCGTGCAGCGTATTAACCAGGATCGGGAAGAACGATCCGAGGAAGGTGATGAAGACGATGCTCTGCTCGTTGGTCGGCCACAGCATGATGGCCATCGGCACCCAGGCGATGGCCGGGATCGGTCGCAGGATTTCGGTGACCGGAAACACGAATTCGTGGATCAGCTTGAACCGGCCCATCACGAGGCCAAGCGGAACCGCGATGACCGCGGCCAGCGAGAAGCCGATCAGGATGCGACGGCAGCTCAGCATCACATGCATGAAGAATTTCGAATCGTGCAACGCACGTCCAAGGCTGTCATAGACCGCCGCGGGCGAGGGCACGTTGGTGAAGCGCACGAAGAAGACGACGCGGTAGGTGGTCAACAGATGCCAGGCCAGCAAAAGCAGCGCCAGCGAGACGGCGCCGATCGCCGTGGCCCGCAATCCGCCGCGATTGAGCAGGATCCAGCGCCTGATGTAGGTCAACAGGTCCGGCGCAGGCTTCGGCGCCTGCGCTGAGGCCTGCGCTGGCGATGATGGCAGCAAAGCAGCAGCCTCCGGCCCGGCCGATGGCTGCATGTCGCGCCGAAGGGCGGTACTTTCCAATTCAGCCTCCGCTGACGACGGATTTGAGGGCGTCGTCGAAGCTCAGCACCTTGCCGTTGATCTTGGCGGCATAGGCCTCGGCGTCCTTCTTCAGGAGGAACGGCGCGATCTCGGTCTTGTCGGCGGGGACCGCGAAGTAGGCCTGGTCGGCGAACAGCTTGATGCCGCGGGTGGTGTCGAAGACATAGGCGACGTTGATCTTCTTGCCCTTGGCCTTGATGTCGGCATAGGCGCCGAGCGTGCAGGCGGCGCTGGAGAAGGGCTCGATGCCTTCGCCGTCGATCCAGACTTCGCCGGCCTTGCGCGGATCGGCGATCGGCTTCTTGCAGAACTTGTCGGTGCCGGAAACTTCGTAGTTTTTGGTGCTCTTGAGTTCGGCGTCGTAGTCCAGCTTCAGCTCGGCATAGGCTTTGCGGATGTAGCTGTCGTCGACCCACTTCTTCGGATCGAATTCCTTCATGCGGCCGAGATTCTGCAGCACCTTGACGTCGGTGGCCGCGGCATCGATCAGCGCCGGCTTGATGGTGGGATCGGTGGTCATGTTGCCGCCGGGACCGAGGAAGATATAGACCACTTCCTTGTTGATCCCGGTCCATTCCTGGATCTTTTCCGCGGCGAGTTTCGGATCGGCACGCAGCCATCTGTTGGCCTCGACGATCGACTTGACGTAGGCGACCACGACTTCGGGATATTTCTCGGCGAAGTCGGTGCGCACCACGACGCCGTGCCAGGTCGGCAGATTGGTCTCGACGCCGTCGAAGATCTTGCGGGCGAAGCCGCGGAACGGCAGCAACTCGGCGAACGGCACGAAGTCGGCGTGGGCGTCGATCTTCTTTTCCTGCAGATTGGTCGAGCCGACTTCGGGAGTCTGGCTCACCAGCTGAAAATAATCCGCTGGCCAGTTCTTGTCCTGCATCGCTTTCAGCATCATGCCGTGCGCCGCCGAGCCGAACGGAACGCTGACCAGCTTGCCTTTCAGGTCGCTCAGTTCGTAGTAGGGCGAGTCCTTGTGGACGACGAGGCCGTTGCCGGAGCCGTCGAGGCTATAGGCGCTGACCGCGATCAGCCGGCTCTTGCTTTCCGGATTGCTCTCGAAGGTGAAGCCGTTCACCACCAGTGGGTAATCGCCCATCGCGCCGAACTGCAGCTTGTTGGCCATCATGCCGTTGGTGACCGGCGGGCCAGATGTAAAGTTCTGCCACTCGAATTCGAATTTGATGTTGGCGTATTTGCCGTCCTTCGGCAGGTATTTTTCCAGGAGTTTCAACTGGCGAATGATGACGCCGGAGGTCGCGGTGTTGGTGGTGGTATCCTGGGTGCCGATGCCGATCGTCACCTTGGTTTGCGCGTGCGCAGGATTGACGCAGGCCAATGCCGCTGCGGTAATTGCGGCGGCGGAAAGATGGCGAAATCCTGGATTGCAAACCA
>JAQGJF010000876.1 GCA_028290765.1 Tardiphaga sp. | reverse complement strand
CTCGCGCCCCATGCCGCAGCCGCGGTTGACGAAGTCTTCCTGGCCATAGCGCATGCCGGCGGCGGTGTTGACCACCACGATGTCGAGCGGCTGAAGCTGGTAATCGATGCGTTTCAGCTCGGTCTCGACATCGGCCGCAGTGCAGACATAGCCATCCGGCCTATCGCGAAAATCCAGTTTGACGCCCGGCCTGAAACACCAGTCGAGCGGGATCTGGTCGATGGTGGCCGATGGCTTTCCGCCGTCCATGGTCGAGTGATAGTGCCACGGCGCGTCCAGATGCGTGCCGTTATGCGTGCTCATCTGGACGCGCTCGAACGCCCAGGCCTCGCCGTCAGGCAGCTTGTCAGGGCCGATGCCCATCATCGCCTGCACTTCCTGCAAGGCGTCCTTGTGACCAAAATATTCGATCTGTGGCTCGAGGCCGGGCGGGTCCGATTTGATGCCCGCCTGCAGCGGGACCGAGATATCGATAAAACGCCTTGGCGCCATGAGGTTCTCCCGTTCGTGATTTGCGTGCACGATTGTTCAGCGAATGCCTGGTTTGACCGCGCCTCATCGCGACGGCCGCCACTTCAATAAGCGAGCCTCGACGGCGCCCAGCAGCAGCGCCGTCACATAGCCGGTGACGCCGAGCAGGATCACCCCGGCGTAGAGGTCGGCAGCGCGAAACGAGCGTGCCGCGAGCAGGATCTGATTGCCCAGTCCCTCCTGGCTTGCGAGCATTTCGCCGACCACCGCGAGGATCAGAGCAATGGTCAGTCCCAGCCGCATGCCCGACAGAATATCGGGCAGCGAACTCGGCAGCGAGATCTTGTAGATCTGCTCCCATCGCGACAGTCCCAGCGCCCGGCTCACTTCGTAAAGCCGTGGTTCGACCGCGGCAAAGCCGTGCACCGTCGCCAGCAGCATGGGCCAGAGCGCGCCGAACGCGATCACCGCCAGCACCATGCGTTCCGTCAGGCCGAGCAACGAGATCGCCAGCGGCACCAGCGCGGAGGCGGGCAGCGGGCGCATCAACTCCAGTATCGGTCCGAAATAAGCGCGCGCGCGCTCCGACGAACCGATCGCGGCACCGATCATAACGCCCACCAGCGAAGCCAGCAGCCAACCGAGGAACATATGACGGATGGTGCCGATCCAGCGGTTCAGCAGATCCCCCTGGGTCAATCCGTGGGTGAGCGCCGCCCAGGCGCGGTCGGGTCCGGGCAGGAACACCGGCGAAATCAGTCGTGCATCGGCAATCTTCTGCCAGGCCAAAACGGCAAGCGCGGCGGCCAGAAAGCTCACGATGAGCCACATCCCGCGGGCGGACCGGGTCATGTTCCCTCCAGATTGGCCGCCGCGCCAAACATCCTGCGCTGTGCCACCGACATCGCGGCACTCAGGATCCAACCGAGCACACCGACCCATACCAGGTAAGCCAGCATGATCGCGGGTTGGAGCGCCTGGCTCGCCTGCATCATCCGGTCGCCGACGCCGATGGTGTTGGAGCTGACTTCGACGGTCACCGCGACGATCAGGGAAATGCCGACCGAGAGCCGGAGCGCCACGAATATCCGCGGCAGCGCCGCCGGGATCGCGATCTTGAAGATGCGTGCCGCGAGGCTGAGCTGCAGCACGCGCGACACCTCGATCAATCTCGGCTCGATGTTCGCGACCGCCGCCCGCGACAGGATCAGCGCCGGCCACAAGGTCGCGAAGGCGACGATCAGAATTTCCATGCGATAGCCGAACCCATAGACCAGGAGCGCAATCGGAATCAGTGCGACGGAGGGGATCGGCCGGATCGTCTCGATGATGACTTCGAGCAGATAGTTGAGCGGACGGTACAGTCCGATCAGGACGCCGAGCGCCAGCCCGAGACCGAAGCCGATGCTCAGCCCGGCCATGGCGCAGGCCAGCGTCTGCAGCGTCGAGGCCAACAGACTGCCGTCGCGCAGCGCCTCGAGCCAGGCCATGGCAATCGCCGACGGCGGCGCCAGGCTGTCGCTCTGCAGATGCGTGACCCAGGCGCCGGTCTCGGCGAGAACAATCAGTCCCACCGGAATCACCAGCCCTCGTGAATCGTACTTCATGCCTCGGCCCGCTTGATGAAATCGAACAGCTCCCGTCGCAAATGCAGGAAATGCGGCAGTTCGCGCGTCGTCAGCTGGTCGCGGGGACGCGGCAAATCGACGTCGATGGCAATTCCAACCCGGCCCGGATGGGGCAAAAGTCCGATCACGCGGTCGCCGAGATAAATCGCTTCCTCGATGTCATGGGTGACGAAGAAAGCGCTGGCGCCGGACGACTCCACGATCGAGAGGATCTCGTCCTGCAAGCCCTGCCTCGTCATCGCATCCAGAGCGCCGAATGGTTCGTCCATCAGCAGTACCTTGGGCTCTTGGGCCAGACAGCGCGCAATCTGCAGGCGCTGCTGCATCCCGCCGGACATTTGGTTGGGATACTTGTCCTCCTGGCCGGCGAGGCCGACCTTGGCGAGCAGGTCCGTAATCCGGCGATCCCTGGTGTCGCGGGGGCTGCCGATCGCTTCCAGCGCGAGGGCGATGTTGCCATGGGCGGTTCGCCACGGCAGCAGCGCCTTGCCGTAGTCCTGGAACACCACGGCGATGTCCTGACGCGGTTTTGTCATGGCCGTGCCGCGATAGCTCACCGCGCCGCGCGTGGGCTGGTAAAGCCCCGCCAGCAGGCGCAGCAAGGAGGTCTTGCCGCAACCTGAAGGTCCCACGACGCAGACGAATTCCCTGCGCCTGATCGATAGGTCGATCCCTTTCAGGATGGACTGGTTGCCCAGCGTCAGATCGACGGAGGTGACGTCGATTTCCTGATCGGTGGCGGCCATGACCATACCGGTTCCGTCCAACTCAAGATGCCGCGCGAATGCGCTGATCGATGCCGCCGAAGATCGACCGGCCATCGTCGTCGGTCATATCGATCTGGACGCGGTCGCCGAACTTCATGAAATTGGTTTTGGGAGTACCGTGCTCGATCATCTCGATGGCGCGGCGTTCCGCGATGCAGGCCGATCCGACCTCCTTGTAAGCTGCGTTCGACACCGTGCCCGAGCCGATCACGGTTCCCGCCGACAGCGACCGGCTATAGGCGGCGTGCTCGATCAGCCGCGGAAAATTGAACGACATTTCACGTCCGTTCGGCGCGCCGAAATGTTCGCCGTTCCAGGCGATCCGAATTGGCCGCTCGAGGCGGCCGTCCTTCCAGCTCGCGCCGAGTTCGTCGGGCGTCACGGCAGTCAGCGAGAAAGCTGAACTCGGCTTGGCCTGCAGCCATCCGAAACCCATGTCCATCTCGATCGGAGCGAGCCGGCGCAGGCTGACGTCGTTGATCAGGACCAGGAGCTTGATGTATTTCGCGGCGTCCGCGGCCTTGGTGCCCATGGGAACGTCGGACAGGATAATTCCGATCTCGGCCTCGAAATCGATGAAATCCGCTTCGCTGGGCAGCACGACCTCGTGCCGGGCGCCGAGAAACGAATCCGAGCCGCCCTGATACATCAGCGGGTTGGGATAGTTCACCTCCTTGTCGGGGTCGCGGTTGAAGGCGGTCGACATCAGCCGAAGATGGTTCTTGAACACCGAACCGTCGATCCACTGATAGGCGCGGGGCAGCGGCGCCAGCACGTTTGCCGGATCGAATGATTTTCCGCCGCCGCCGTTGAGCGTCTCGGCGAGTTTGCGCAGGCGCGGTTCGGCGCTGTCCCAGGATTCCAGCGCCGCCTGCAGCGTCGGCGCCACGCCGCCGGCGGACACCATGGTGCTGAGGTCCGTTGAGACGACAACCAGCCCGCCGTCGCGGGTGCCGTTGTCGATTGTCGCGAGTTTCATGAATTCTCCTTCGCTTAAATGATGAATCTGCTTTTGGCCTCAGATGTCGCCGGTCCTGATGTCGTCGAGGACGTTGTCGATCAGCGCATCGACCGTGCCGTCGTGGCGAAGGCGGAGTTCGTCCGCGACCTTGGTCACAAGCCGCGGAAACCGCCCCAGCGCACTTTCCAGTTCTGGAATGGGATCCCAGGTGACCAGCGAGGCCCGGTCGGCCCCGATTTTCGCGGCAACGCCGGCAGCGAGCTCGCCCATCGTCAGGTGCAGCGCCGGAAGCTGCCAGACGCGATGACGCGGCAACTTTTCCTTTGGTGCGGCGGCCGATCGCATAATGTTCTCGATGGTCCGGCGCCGCGAGACAGCCCACAGGGTGGCCTCGGGCGAGACCGGCGCGTGAAATTTCTCGCCCGCCACCATCGCGTGAATGAGGTTGCTGCCGAACGCCGGCGAGAACGTGCGGTCCGGCAGCCGCGGCCGGGGCAGGGTTCCGGGCACGCGCACACTGCGGGCATCGAGGAAGCCGCGCCGCGCGAAATCGGCGAGATAAACTTCGGCCATCAGCTTGTGGGCGCCATAGGTGAGATTGGGGCGGGGCAGGGTGTCGTCGTCGACCGGATCCGGCAACGAAGGGCCGTAGACGCCGATCGTGCTGGTGAAGAGGAACAGCGGGCAGCCATGCTCGCGCAGCTCTTCGCAAAGATCGATGGTCGCTTCCAGGTTGACGGCACGGCCGAGATCGAAATTGGGCTCGGTCTGTGCGATCAGCAGGCCGGCCAGATGAAACACGCAATCGACCCGGTCCCTGAGCGCTTCGGCGCGCGCCGCCGGATCGCGAATATCGCCCCGAACCAGGCGGATACGGCCGTCCTGAGGCGGGTTGGGAAAATTCCGACCGAGCAGCACAAGCGATTTGAAAGGAGAGTGCCCGTCTCCGATCGTGCCATCGGCGAGCAGGCGCGAAACGAGCGCCCGGCCGAGGAATCCGGTCGCGCCGGTAACAAAGATGTTCATCTACGCTGCCTTCTCTCACCTGCTTCGTCGAGCCATTCGACGCCGTGCCCGGGCGCGGCGCCGATCGCCCTGCCTAGCGGATCATGACCTTGGATGGATCGATCTTGTTCTGGACCAGTCCGAAACGCTTCATGACGTCAGCCCAGAACGTCACCTGCTCCGGCGACAGATCGGGAGCGGTCCGCGGCAGCGCCATGCGGGCAGCCGTCTCCGGCGGGATCTTGAAGTACTTGATAATATCTGCCCTGGCCTTGTCCGGATTGGCTTCGATGAACTCCGCCGCCTGCTTGAGGCTCACCCGGAAGGCTTCGACACTTTTGGGGTTTTTCGCGGCCCAGGCACGCGTCGTCGCGTAAAACATGGTCTGCTGGTCTGCCGCGACCTCGCTGAGGAAATAGGCCACGTGCTTGGCGACGCCGGTGTCGATCATGCGCGGCAGGAAGGGATCGATACCGATCGCCGCGTCGACCTGGCTGGATTTCAGCAGGTCGCTCATCGTCGCCAGCGGCGCCTCGACGAAGCGAACGGTCTTCGGATCGACGCCGCCCTTTTCCAGCCAGAGTTGAACCGCGATGTGCAGAACCGCGTTCAGGCCGGGCACGGCAACCGTCTTCCCGACAAAATCCTTCGGTGCCGCCATATTGGCGTCGGCGCGAACCACCAGCGCCACGCCCTTGTAGTCGCTTCGAACGGTGGACACGCCGGCAATGGTCACGAGATCGAGACCATTGTCGACCGCCTGATCGAAGACCGTCGGTGTCGGGACGCCGATCTGGATCGACTCCGACAGCAGCGAGGCCGGAATGGTCGGGTTCAGCGCGATGATCTTGATTTCGGTGTCCAGGCCGTTCTTGGCGAACAGGCCCTCTTCCTGGGCCACATAGAGGGCCGCGACTTCCGCGTTGGCAGACGTCGCAATGGCGATCTTGTCCGCCAGGGATGGCGACGCCGCAAGCGTGAGGATGCCGAGGCAGCCCCAAAATGTTCGTGAGAATTTCAGCACGCGCTCCTCCTGTTGTTTCTCGTTCGGGATATTTTCAATGCAGGCTTCTACGAGCCCTTCGATGGCTTTGTCGTTTTTATTCCTGCATGATGAAGTGCGTTGCGCACCATGCTGGCGGCGCTGCCGTCGTGGCGAAAGCCGAGCTTATCAGCGAGCGGAGTTCGCAGCGGTGGATAGCGGCCGAACTGCGATTCGATCGCCTCGTTGGGTTCGTATCGAACCAGCGCTTCTGAATCGCGGACGGTGGCCGAGCCGATTGCCGCGGCGAGCTCACCCATGGTCAGGTGCAGCGCGGGGAGCGTCCATATCCGTGCGCCGCGCAATGCGGATGGGTCGATGCGCGCTGCATGAAGCAGATCCTCGACCACGCACGTAACCGACATGAACCATGCAACCGCGCTTTTCGACACCGGGCAAACGAATTGTTCGCCGGCGGCGACGGCATGAAAAATATTGCTCATATAGGCGGAAATGTGCCCTCCGGCCTGGTGTGGCCGCGCGAGGATACCGGGTAGCCGGACACACCTGGCATCAACCTCGCCACGACGGGCAAGGTCAGAAAGATAGATTTCCATCATGAGCTTCTGGGCGCCGTAACTCAGCGCCGGCGAGGGTGGCGTGTCGTCGTCGACGATGGCAGGCAGCGGAGGGCCGAACACAGCGATGCTGCTACAGACCACGAGGCGCGGCCGATTGGGCTTGTTTCGTACACCGTCGATCAACCGCATGGTCGCGTCGATGTTAACCCGCTTGCCCAGATCGTAATCGGCCTCGGCGGCGCCCCCCGGAACTGCCGCCAGATGGAAAATGCAGTCGGGGCCGTTGCCCAGCGCCCTTGACAGCACGTCGGGGTCGGCGAGATCGCCGGGAACCTGGCAAACGCGTGGATCGGACGAAGCCTGGTCGAACCTGGCATCGGAGAGCGTGAGCTGATTGAGCGTCGAGCCACCGTCACCGACGCCGTTCGAGGCCAGGATACGCTCCACCAGCGCACCACCGATGAACCCGTTGGCCCCCGTCACAAGTATCTTCAAGCTGTTGCCTCCATCACCCGGTCAGTGCCGCGGCGTCGGAGGCCAGAACCGGCGGTCATCGGTGCGCCTCCCGAGATTATTGTCGTGCCCGGTCAAGCCGGTTGTCGGCGCACAGGTATGCATATCCCGTCCGACGTTTCAAACGGTTTTTTGGTCAAGTGACTAAATGTGTCAGGTGAACCGGCTGTTGCGGTTATAGCGACAGGCCACGCAAGCCTTGTCTGAGAGTCTCATCTGTCCACAGCGGCCAGTCGCCGGGCTCGGCGATCATCGCCAGCATCATGTCGGCCATCCGCTGCGCGGCCGGCGTCATCGGCAGGTTGCGCAGCGAGCCGATCATCCAGCCGATCCATAATCCCCGCACCGGCGCGTAGCGCAATTGATGATGGCGGTGTGAGGCGAGAAAGCAGCTCGGCAGCACCGAGTAGCCCAGCTCGCGCCGGATCAGATCGCCGATCGGCGCGGTGTCGATCTCGATGACGATGTTGGGCGCCAGCCCGATCGATTCCATGGCGTGCTCGAGGATGATCCGCGTGCTGTTGGGGCGTCGCGCCAGGATCAGTGGCAGCGCGGCGATTTCCGTCGTCGTTACCGGTCGCGCTGGATCCAGGTCGCAATTGGGTGGACCGACCAGCACCATGGGTTCCTCGATCAGCGGATGCAGCGCCAACTGCGGCTCGATCAACGGCGTTGAGAGAATGCCGAGATCAAGTTCGCGGCCGAGCAGGCCGTTGCGAATGTCGATCGAGGTGGCCTCGCGCAAATGCAGATGCACCTGCGGAAACTGCCGACGGAATTGTGCCACCAGTGGCCCGGTGAGTGGACCCGCCATCGACGGCGGCATGCCAAGCGACAGCGTGCCGGCCTCGATGTGATTACCGCCCGCAACCTCGGAGGGGAGGCGCGCGATGTCACGCAGGATCGCCTCGGCACGTCTTCGAAAAATCTCGCCGTTGGGTGTCAGCGCCACGCCGCGCGCGTGGCGAACGAAAAGTGTGTTTCCGAGGCTGGCCTCGAGATCGCGCATCTCCCGGCTCAGCACAGGCTGGGGTACACCCAGGCGTTCGGCCGCGCCGGTCAGGCTGCGCACTTCGGCAATCGATAGAAAATGGCGCCAATGTTTGAGGTTCATGAGGCCCCATATCAAAATCGATATGACAAATATAGATATTATAGCAATATCCGGATGCCCGCAGGCATGGAATACGCAGCTCTCGACCAAGGGGGCTCTCCATGCAGCGATTTCTGGCCGGCGTTGATATCGGCGGCACATTCACGGACGTGGTCCTGATCGACGGCGATGGCCACCTCACCACGGCGAAGTCGCCGTCGACCCCGCCGAATTTTGCCGATGGGGTGGTCGATGCGCTGACGCTTGGCGCCTCGCGGCTCGGCGTGACGCTGGAGAATCTTTGCGGCCGATTGGAAATGGTCACGCACGGTACCACCGTTGGGACCAACGCACTGATCCAGAAACGCGGCGCGCGGGTCGGCATCATCACCACCAAGGGCCACGAGGATTGCATCCACATCATGCGCGGCAGCCGCGGTTACAGCGGCCGCGACCTGCGCAAGGTGTCGCATTTCTCCGAAGGGCCGAAGCCGCAGCCACTGGTGCCCAAGCGCTACATCCGCGGCGTATCCGAGC
>JAQGJF010000871.1 GCA_028290765.1 Tardiphaga sp. | reverse complement strand
TTCAAAGCGGTTACGTAGAGCGGGTCAATAACGACCCCGCAACACCGAGAGCCCGCATCTGATGGCCGACCGCCGCCCGCCAGCCATCTTTGTCGCCGATGCCCTTGGTCTGGATTTCCTCAATTCGATCGCCACGCCGGTGGACACCGCGATCGACTGGATCGACGACGGCGATGGTCTCTTGGCGTGGCTGCAGCAGGCCGCGCTGGTGCCGGCCGACGCGCTCGAAACCGTGCGGGCGCAGGCGATGCCGGGAGAGTTCGACGCTGTCGCGGCCCAGGCGCGAAGCCTGCGGGAATGGTTCAGGGGCTTCGTGCGGGACCGCAAGGGAAGGCCGCTGTCGCCGAAGGACCTGCGCGCGCTGGCACCGCTGAACCGGCTGCTCGAACGCGACGAAGGGTTCGGGTGCATTGTGGCCCATGGCCACGGCCATGGCGCCGGCCTCGAACTGCGCGCCATGCGCCGGTGGCGCTCGCCGGAATCGATGCTGCTGCCGATCGGCGAAGCGCTGGCGAAATTCGTCTGCGAGGAGGATTTTTCCCACGTGAAAGCGTGCGAGGGCCCCGCCTGCACGCTGATGTTCGCCGATCACACACGAGGCCGCGCCCGCCGGTGGTGCAGTATGGCGATCTGCGGCAACCGCGCCAAGCAGGCGGCGCATCGGGAACGGCTCAAGACAAGGTAGTAGCGTCAGCCGCCTTGCGTTATCGCTGCTCGGTCTTTTGCATCGATTTCTCCAGCATCTCGCGCCGCTCGATCTTTTCCAGCAAATTGGGCCGGTTGCCATAACGGCGGGGCAGCATTTTCGATAGCCGCCACTGCCGCGCCTTGATGCGCTCCCGGGCGCGGGCGACGTTGCCGCGAACAGGGATGAACTTGATGGTGCCGTCCTTGCGGCGGCGCTCGATGACCAGGGTCGGGCAGTTGTCGGCGATGTCCACGACCTCGTCCGCGATCATTTCACAGCCGATCTCGCGGGCCAGCTTGTAGCGCCCCGCAAAACCTTCGCGGTCCTCCTCCGCCCAGTTGCGCACCGTGCTCGGCATCGGCATGCCGGGATCGCGGCACACTGCGGCCAGCGAGCGACCGGCCATCAATCCGTCGAGAATCCAGTCGGCCAGTTCAGGGGTATAGACAGTGGGGCCGCCGCCCTTGGCGCCGGCGATTTTCCGTACCGCGCGGAAGCGGGTGCCGAAACCATCGCGATCGTCGTGCACCCATTGCTCGATCGTGCGGCGCGGGGGCATGCTCGGATCGGCGCAGATGACGGTCAGCGAACAACCGGCAAGGAGTTGCGAGAGGATGCAATCGGCGATCGCGGAGGTGTAGCTGCTGGCGCGGGACATGGACCGGTATCCTGTTTCGGTGCCGGTCCATTAATACGCAGCGCGACGGAGCGGGTAATTGAATTTTCCACGACTTATGCACAGGGGCCGGTCGTCATCGCGCGATCTGATCGTGGAGCGGGGCCCGGCATCCACAGCACCCAACAAAAAACCCGGCCGATTTCCCGGCCGGGTTTCGAAACTTGGATCGCGCGGAGGCGCGACGTGCCGTCTGCTTAGTTGCAGACTTCGATGCGGCGGAAGCGCCAGCCGTAGCCGTCCCAGAAGCGCTCGCGCACCATGCGGCAGGGCGGGGCTTCCTCGACATAGACCGGAGCGGGGGCCGCATAGGCCGGGCGGCTGGAGGCGATCGCGCCGCCGATGATGGCGCCACCGATCAGGCCGCCGACAACGCCTGCAGCGACGCCGCGCTGGGCGCTGGCCGGGGTCGCGGCGAGCGAACCGGCAAGGGTCGCGACGGCGAGCAGGGCGGAAATGGTCTTCTTCATTCTAGGTCTCTCCTGCAGATGGCGTCGGGCTCCGACGCGGTTTCAAGGGGCTACGCACACGCCGTATTTCAAGCCGACTGTCTCACTTAAAAGCGCCCAACCGTCAACCTGACCTAAACGTCGTGCACCCCTCGGCTTAAAAAACGGTTTTTTCAGGCCGGTTTGATTCCACGAAATACAAAAACGTCCCGGAAATCACCAACATAGCGACCCGCGACGTTCATGTTCATTACAAATGGATCGGCGCGCTTAGCCGCAAACGCGGACGCGGCGAACCCGCCAGCCGTAACCGTCCCAGAAACGCTGGCGCTGCCAGAAGCAGCCATCGGGGCCATAGCCGGGACCCGCCACATAGGCCGGTCCACCGTAATAGGCCGGTCCACCACCGTAATAGCCTGGACCATAACCCGGCCCGTAATAGCCGCCGTTCTGGCTGGCGATGGCACCGCCGACGATGGTGCCGCCGATCAGTCCGGCGGCGACACCCGCCGCAACGCCGCGCTGGGCATGGGCCGGAGCAGGCGCAGCCAGGGCCGAAACAGCCAGGGTGGCGGCGGCGGCAAGGGCCATCATTGTCTTCTTCATGGCTTCACCTTTCTCGGTTGTCGGCTCACGCGAGCCCCATGACAGCCAGATACGATCTGTCAGGCTGAAAGTTCCATATTTCACTTGAATGATCAATGAACGCAGCCGCCTCATTTGCTCACCAACAAGGGAAGAGGCGGCGGGTTCGGCGGATTTGTTGCGTTGCACCATTGTTCTGCCGCCACCAAAGCTCGTGTATTATTCGCCCGCCGGAGACTGCCCTATGAGCTTCGCGATATGGACCGCCATCGCCATCGTCGCCGTCTCGACCATCTGCTTCAAGCTGATGCAGCGGACGGCGCGCAAAGGTATCGCCGCGCGGAATTCGAACGGCGATTCCGGTTTGGGCAGTTCGGGCGGCGACTGGGGCTGGAGCTTTTTCAGCTCCGACAGCAGCCACGGCAGCAGCGGCGACAATTGCTCATCGTCCGATTCATCTTCGTCCGGGTCCTGCGACTCCGGTGGCGGTGGCGGAGACGGTGGTGGCGGCGGCAGCGGCGATTAACCAAGGCTGTTGCGGCAATGCATTTGAGCGCTGGTATTTGGGCACTTCTTTAGATTCATTCCAGATGTTTGGCGCGAAATTTCGCCAGTTTGGAATAGCTTCAAAAGACGGCTTTTCCTTTTGCATCCACCCCATCTCTTCATTATCCGTGATGCCAGCATCACCCATCGGGCCTGCCTTCATTCCATGATCGTCTGTTCCTGTAACGTCCTGACCGACCACGATGTGCGCTCCGCGGTCACGGCCGCGGATGCGTTGCCGCGCACGGCACGGCAGGTCTATGGCTGCCTCGGCTGCAGCGCCGAATGCGGCCGTTGCGCCCGCACCATCAAGAAGATCCTCGACGAGGCGCTGGGCGCCTGCGCCAAGGCCTGCTGCTCGGGTTGCCCGCACAGCCAGGCCCATGCGCACGACCATGTTCAGGTCGAAGCCCATCTGCATCCCGCACCGGCGCCGGCCGAAATCGCCGCCTGAGCCGGTTATCCCCCGCTTTGCCCCGGCCCGCCGCGCGCCCCCGCGGGCGAGGGGTTGTCCTGCCCTCCACTATGATTTAGAAGCGTTCTAAATGACGACGGGAGGCCCGTTCCACGGGCCTCGACAATGGAGTGCATCATGAAGGGCGACCCGAAGGTTATCGATTTCCTGAACAAGGCGCTCCGCCATGAGCTGACCGCGGTCAACCAGTACTGGCTGCACTACCGCCTGCTCGACAATTGGGGCCTGAAGGATCTCGCCAAGAAATGGCGCAAGGAATCCATCGAGGAGATGGAGCACGCCGACAAGCTGATCGATCGCATCATCTTCCTCGACGGCTTTCCCAACATGCAGGTGCTCGATCCGTTGCACATCGGCCAGAACGTCAAGGAAGTGCTCGACTGCGACCTCAAGGCGGAATATTCCGCCCGCGCGCTGTACGAAAAAGCCGCCACGCATTGCCATGCCGCCAAGGACTACGTCACCCGCGACATCTTCGAGAGCCTGATGAAGGACGAGGAAAGCCACATCGACTTCCTCGAAACCCAGATCGACCTGGTCAAGAAGATCGGCGTCGAGCTTTATTCGCAGAAGCACATCGGCGAGCTGGATCACGATTAAAGGCTGACGCCATCGCGCGCGCCTACATGCTTCCACACTTGTAGAGACCGACGTGCGCGGACCCCCACCCCCGACCCCTCCCCGCAAGGGGGAGGGAGCGCGCTGCCATCGCAGCAAGTCTTCAACTCATCGACGACAAAGTGAAAACGTCAGCGTCGGCCTCGCATCACCCCTCCCCCTTGCGGGGAGGGGTGCGTTCGAGCGGAGCTTGAACGTGGGGGTGGGGGTCAACGCGCCCTGAATCTCGTTCAACCTACGCCCTGTATGCCGCGCAACCGCTACGGCTTGTCGATGATATTGGTGATCGGCCGGTCGTCGCCCCGCGCGGTTTCCTCGTGCCACTGGCCCTTCTCGTCTTCGTACTGGATTACTTCGGTGCGGCCGGGGACCTTTTGTTCGGCGGCGGCGCGCCTGGCGGCGGCGACGGCCTGGGCATGGGTGGCGAACGGCTCGGAGAACACCGCGCCGACCTTGTAAGCCCAGCCGCCATCATGTTCGACGATCGTGTAGGTGACTTCGGTCATGTGGCGCTCGCTCCCGGTTCGGGCATTAGTGATGAGAGTCTAGACCGCAGCCGGATTGAAGCCAATGCGCAATGCGGTGAAATCCCCTGTTGGCCGCGCCGCTCCGGCCGCGCTCAGTCGGTTCCGCAATTGACGGTTCCGCTCGCTTTCACGATCTGCATTTCGCCGCCCGGCTGTAACGGTGCGAGATTGATCTGCAGCGTATAGCGGCCGCGATAGAGGCTTTCTTCGGCCGGGCCTCGATGCGTCTCGACGATCAGCAGCACCTCGCCGAACGGCTCTCCTTCGGGCCGGTCCCAGCGCGTGAAGATTTTCAGATCGCGGCCGTTGAACCAGTGCTGGCTGACGTGGCTGCGGTCGAGATGTAGGTTTCGCATTTCCGTCGGCGCTTCTTTCAACCGGATCTCGATGTCGGCGCCGAAATTGGCCATGCCGCTGCCGAGGCTGGTGCCATAGGCGCCGCTGATAGCGATGGTCGCCGCCCTGTCCCTGGCGTTGCAGGCAAAGCCGACGGTGGCGCGCGCCGGCGTCGAGGCGGCGAGCAAGGCGGCAAGGATCATGACTGCGATGCGCATAAAAACCTTTCCTGTTTTCCTTGACGCGTTTTCTTCACGCCAACCGGTATCCACTTCGGCTGAAAACGCTTTGGAAACGCACGCTATCGCACCAGTTCGCCGAACAGCATGTAATTGGCCCGGGGGCCCTGCATCACCAGCGTGCCGGCAAAGCGCAGACTCGCGATCTCTTCGCGCTTGCCGGAGTCGAACGCGACGGTCGCGACGTGCCGATGGCCTTCATTGCTGCAACAGGCGCAGGCCGACGAGCTATTGGCTAGCCATGCGGCGAGAGCGATGACGGCAAGGCGCATGACGGCTTTCGCGGGAGGCAGACTGAACGGCAGCGTTCAGTGGTTGTCGCGCGGCCCGGGCATGCGGTTCACACCGCGTCGGCCGGCACGAAGCAACTGATCACGATGCTGCCGCGGTGATGCACATACCACACCACCGCCTCGCCGACCGGATTGCCGCCGTCGCGGATCACCGCGCGCGCCGGCACCTGCCACCACATGCCCTCGATCGGCACCCAATAGGCGCCGTCGCGAACATCATATTCGGTACGGAAGCCGTCGGAGATGTCGCAACAGGGCACGCCGCTCGGGCTGATCTTGGACTTGAACCAGGCCCTGATGTCGTCGGGCACGTTCTCGAACTGCCCGCGATCGATCGCCCGCGCGGCGGTCGAGAGCGCCAGCATCAAACACATCATGACGATCGGCGCGGCTCTTCGCATCGGATCCTCACCTCAGCGCCGCATTCGCGCGATCGATGTGACGACCGCGCGGCAGGCGAATCGAACTTTCGCCCGCAATTAGGCACGAGCGTGGTGAGGGATGCATGCTCAAATAATAAGCCTGCGCTGCAGCGATGATTGATGCGATGCGGAATCCCAACCACCGTCAGAGGGCTGTAGGATGGGTGGAGCGCCCGCGTCCGCCGAATCTCAACGAGCGAAGGCGCAAGCAACCCATCGCCTCATCGAATGCGATTGATGGGTTTCGCAAGTGCTCAACCCATCCTACAAGCAACGACCCCTCACATCGTCCGTTGCGGCGCCGACTGCAAAAACTCCTGCAGCTGCTGCTTGTACATGCCGGCGGTGCCGGTGGTGCCATGGCCCCGGGTCTCGGTGGAGGCCGGAATGAGATACAGCTTTCCGCTCTTGACCCGCTTCAGCGCGTCGACCATCAGGCCGGTTTCCGGCGGATTGCGTTCGTCATCGGCGGCGTTGATCGCCAGCAGCTTCGCCTCGATCTTTTCCAGACCGGGCGCGGCATTGTAGTCGTGCGAGGACTCCCACTGGTAGAGGTAATCATTGGCATCCGCCGTGATCGGCGCGGCGAGGCGGTCGTCGACGATCTTGTCGGCCTTGGCCGCGGTCGGTGCCTGCATCTGATAGGCGAGGGTGCCGCCGATGCTGGCGACGCCGTAGGCGAGGAGGGCATATTTCATCATGCGCGGCTGGGTGGTGTAGTTGCCGCCATTGTAATCCGGGTCGTTGCGGATGGTCTCGAGCATCGCGCGGCGCATCATCCAGTTGCGCGACGACATCTCGGTGGGCTGCGCCGCCATCGGCACCAGCGCGTCCATGTAGGCCGGATATTTCTCGCCCCACAGCCAGGTGTGCATGCCGCCCATCGAATTGCCGATCACGAGGCGCAGGTGCTTGACGCCGAGGCCCTCGCTGACGAGGCGATACTGCGCTTCGACCATGTCATCGTAATTGTAGGTCGGAAACGCGGTCTTCATGCCGTCGGAGGGTTTTGTCGATTGGCCGTGGCCGACCGAATCCGGGATGATGATGAAATATTTCGTCGCATCCAGCGCCTGTCCCGCGCCGAACAATTCGCCGGCAAAGCCCGGCGTCAGCATGCTGGCCGCGGAGCCGCCGGTGCCATGCAGCACCAGCACCGGCTGGCCTGAGGGATCGCCGACCGTGGTGTAATGCAGCTTCAGCGCCGGCATCGTTTGCCCGGTGTGGAACTTGAAATCCTTGGCGATCCACTCGCCCTGTTTCGGGGCGGGATAGTCGGCCGCGAAAGCGGTGCACGAGAATGAGATCAGGGCGAAGGCTGCCGACAGCGCGGCGCGCAGATGTTTCATCAAAGTCCTCCCAGGCGCGGCCGTTATGGGTGGCCGCTTGGCGTTGAAGCTAGCACGGCGCAGGGCGCCGTCCGAATGATTTTGTCGCCTCCCGTGTGAGGCGGGTCACGAGACGGCGCGGCGATCACGGGCAGGATGCATCGATCGGCCACACGGAGACCTCGACCCATGAACCCCGACACCTGCCTGAAATTCTGCTCGGCGGCGTTTGCCGTGCTCTGGAGCGCCGGGATGCTGGGCTGGAACGGCGCGTTCCAGCCCCACGAAATCGTCATCCTGGCGATGTGTGGCGCCATCGGCGGGCTTTGCTGGTATTGGGCGATGCGCGGGATCTTGAAATTCATTCGAACCGCGACCGGCATTGCCAACGACAACATCCTGACATGGCCGACCCCACGCCAGACCCCCCGCCCGCCGTCCCGGCCTCGCACGGATGGCTGATTGCGTTCGCCTGTCGTGATGCCGATGTCGATCCTGCCCGGCCTGCTGATCGGCGTGATGGCGGGGCTGAGGCTGGCGGCGCAACGCGACCGCAAGAATATCGCCCGGTAGCCGGGCGCGCGAAGTTTACCACGGGGCGCGCTTTTTGCGCGACCCGGCGGGGCCATCCGGGTTAACCTTCGGCAGTCTGCATCAGCGAAGGAACCGAACGATGTGCCGCAACATCAAAACGCTGTTCAATTTCGAGCCGCCGGCTACCGAGGATGAAATCCACGCCTCCGCGGTGCAATTCGTGCGCAAGCTTTCCGGATTCAACACGCCGTCCAAGAGCAATATTGAGGCGTTCGACACCGCCGTCGCGGAAGTCTCAGCCGCCGCGCGCAAACTGCTGGGGTCGCTGCACACCCACGCGCCGGCGCGCGACCGCGCCATCGAGGCGGAAAAAGCGCGGGAGCGATCGCGCGCAAGGTTCGCGTGAGGGGCTGCGGCCCTAGGTGTGTTGCCGTTGGTAAAACGCCGCACACACTTTCCGGATGTCGGCGTCCTGCGCGTCAGTCAGGAAAATGATATCGAGATGCGCCTTGGCGTTGAAAATCGACGCGAAGGCGGCGCCGACTTGCTTGACCAATGCTTCGCTCTCGTCGTCGCCATCGGTCAACAAGCCCAGCACCACGCCGTTAGCTTTTCCGTTATAGCGAACGCGCGCGAGGTAGGCCCGGTCGACGGTCGGATCGCGGCGAAGCAACGCCACCAGTGCGTCCTTCAACTGCCGTTCGGCCACGCCGTCCTGCTCTCCGAGAAATTCGATTTCCGGGATAGGAAATTGCTCGCTGGACGACATGTTC
>JAQGJF010000863.1 GCA_028290765.1 Tardiphaga sp. | reverse complement strand
CTCTTAGGCCGCCTCATCCACCGGTATCTTGCAGCTGATCATGCAGTGCAGCCCCGCCGCGAGATAATCGGTCTGCACGTGTCCGTCGAAGGCCGCGAGCGCCGAGGCCAGCAGCCGGGTGCCGAAGCCGGTCTTTTCCGGCGCGGTGACCGGCGGTCCGTTGTTCTCGTCCCAGATCACGCTCAACCGATCGCCGATCGTGTGCCAGGAAATCTGCAGGAATCCGTTCGGGGTCGACAATGCGCCATACTTCGCCGCGTTGGTCGCCAGTTCGTGAAACATCAGGCCGAGACTGACGGCAAGCTTGGGTGGAATGTGCAAGGGACTTCCGAGCAGGGTGACGCGCGAATAGCCATAGGGCGCCATTTCGAGCGCCAAGAGTTCGGCGATGTCGCAACCGCGGCGCTCGGATCTCGATATCAGATCGTCGGTAGCCCCCAGCGCCCGCAAGCGGCTGTCGACCGCGGCCCACATCTGTGGTTCCTCGCGCAGCACCTGGTGGATCACCGCGTGAACCGTCGCCAATGAATTTTTCAGGCGATGCGAGAGTTCGCCGACCACCAGTTTTCGGTAGTCCTCTTCGTGCTGCAGCCTGGCCGACTGATCTCGGTAATACAGCGCGATGGAGCGATAGTGCCGCGCCGCCCATATGATCAGACTCGAGACAATCCCATAGATGGCCAGCAACGCGATCCGCCCGGGTCCCTTCGGCGCGTCGACGAAGTCGATCGCAGTGCCAAGCGCGGCGCCGACAAGCGCGGTGTATACGCCGACCCGGACGCCGCCGAACACCGTGGTCAAAAGCACCACGGGGTAATAAAGCGAAAACGGCACGTCGGCGCGGATGAGGGAAATGCCCCATCGCGCCGCGGTCGCCAGCGCCAGACAGAAGACGACAAATCCGCAAGCCACCGCCGGAGCAGGTTCCCTCTCGCCACGCCAGACCTGCTTGAATTGTGTCAGCCACGCCAAACGCCGTCCCCCGCCCGCTTATGGCCTGATCTACCCAATCCATTCGAAGCGGCTGGGTTCACTATGGAAGTGCGAAATGTCCACCCCTCGCACAACCGCGCAGGCCATTTGATTCCCGCAGAGGCTTGCCTGACAATCGAGGCACAAAAACGCCGGCCTGGATGCGATCCAGGCCGGCGAAGATGAAGTCAGATATCGAGGCTCAGGCCGCGCCTTACTCGGCCTTGTCGATATTCCAGAACACCGGCGTTGCCGGGCCGTCGAGCACGCCGGACAGCGATTTGCGCCACACGCTGGGCGCCACATATTGCCCGAGCGGAATGTAGGCGACCTGTTCATAGGCGCGCGTCTGAATTTCGGCGGCAAGTTTCTTCTGCTCGTCCGGCGAGGTCGAGCGGGCGTATTTGTCACGCAGCTCTTCGATCTTGGCGTCCTCGAACCATCCGAACCAGCCGCCGTTCTTGCCTCGCCCGCCGACCGACACATTGGCCACCGGATTGAGTACGTCGGGTCCGGCCCAGTTGGTGAAGAACATGTTCCAGCCGCCCTCCTTCGGTGATTTCTGGCTGGCGCGGCGGCTAACCACGGTCTGCCAGTCGGTCGCCTGAACATCGACCTTGAAGCCGGCATCGCGGAGCAATTGCGCGGCAACGATCGGCTGCGCCTTCAGCGTCACCACGTCGCCGGGCGCCATCACCACCACCGGCGTGCCGTCATAACCGGACTCCGCCAGCGCCTTCTTCGCCTCCGCCATGCCGTCGCCCTTGACCAGCGTTTCGGAGCCAGCATCGGTCGCCAGCGGCGTGTTGCATCCGAAGATCGCGCCGCACACCTTGTAGTATTCGGGATTGCCGACCAGTGCGTCGAGCACCGGCTTCTGGTTCATCGCCAGGAAAGCCGCGCGCCGCACCTTGACGTTGTCGAACGGCGGATAGAGGAAATTCATCCGTCCAAGCGTCTGAAAGCCGAGCGGACTCAGCGTGTGAACGACAAGGCTTTTGTCCGCCGCCAGCACCGGCAGAATATCCCACGCCGGATTTTCGATGAAATCGATGTCGCCCGACTGCAGCGCATTCACCGCGGTCTGCGCATCCGCCATCGTGATCCATTCGACGCGGTCGACCTTGACCACCTTGCCGCCCGAGGTCCAGCTCGCCGGCTCCTTGCGCGGCACATAGTCCTTGTTCTTCTCATAGACCGCCTTCACGCCGGGCTGGAATTCGGCCTGCACGAATTTGAACGGACCGGAACCGATCTGCTCGGGGATCGGCTTGTCCGCCGGGGTCTCGGCGATCCGCTTCGGCATCATGAACGGCACCACCGATGACGGCTTGCCGATCGACTCCAGCACCAGGCCGTAGGGCTCCTTCAGCTTCAGCGTGATGGTCTTGGCATCGGTCGCCTCGATGCTCGCGGTGAAGTCCATCAGCTTCTGGCCCATGCCGTCGCGCTTGGCCCAGCGCTGCAGCGATACCACGCAGTCTTCCGCCGTCACCGGCGCGCCGTCATGCCATTTCAAGCCGTCGCGCAGCGTGAAGGTATAAGTGAGCTTGTCGTCGGAAACCTTCCACTCCGCCATCTGCGGCTGGACCTTGAAATTTGAATCCATCGCCAGCAGCGTGTCGTAGACCATGTAGCCGTGATCGCGCGAGATATAGGCGGTGGTGATGATCGGATCGATCGCGCGCAGATCGGAATGCATCACCGCGGTCAGGGTCTTGGCCTGCGCCCAGGTCGGCAGCGTCAATGTCGGCAGCGCCAGCGCCGCGGCAACGAGCAGTCCCGGCAGCGTCGTTTTCGAAAACGACCGGAAATGCCGCCCACGCGAGATATATGACATGCGTTCTCTCCTGATTGGAAATTGGTCACCGACCGAAGGATCGTGATGATTGATTGTGCATGACGGCAAGCATTCAGGCACGTTCGCGCCAATTCGCTGCAGCCCCCCTGCATCCTTTAGGCATCAAAGACTTGCATCAAGTGTGCAGCGCGTCAATCGTGATTTCACCGGGACGGCCCTTGCGGCGCACAGCCTTGCCAGACACCGGCGAACACGGGCAGAACGGACAGCAGGACGACCCAACAGAACTAAGGTGAGACCCCGATGAACCCCGCAAACCTTCCGTTCGATACCGAGGCGATGCTGCAAGGCCTGCGGGCCTGGGTGGAGTGCGAAAGCCCGACCTTCGACGCTGCAGCCGTCAACCGCATGCTCGACCTCGCCGCGCGCGACATGGCCATCATCGGTGCGACCGTCGAACGCATCGCCGGACGGCAGGGTTTCGGCGGCTGCGTCCGCGCCCGCTTCCCGCATCCGCGGCAAGGCGAACCCGGCATCCTGATCGCCGGCCATCTCGATACCGTTCACCCGGTCGGCACGCTGGAAAAACTGCCTTGGCGGCGCGACGGCAACAAATGTTTCGGACCCGGCATCTTCGACATGAAGGGCGGCAACTACCTCTCGCTGGAAGCGATCCGGCAACTGGCCCGCGCGTCGTTCACGACGCCGCTGCCGATCACCGTGCTGTTCACGCCCGATGAGGAAGTCGGCACCCCCTCGACCCGCGACCTCATCGAGGCCGAGGCGGCGCGCAACAAATATGTGCTGGTGCCCGAACCGGGCCGGCCCAACAACGGCGTCGTCACCGGCCGCTACGCCATCGCCCGCTTCAACCTCGAGGCCACCGGCAAGCCGAGCCATGCCGGCGCCACGCTGGCCGCCGGCCGTTCCGCGATCCGCGAGATGGCGCGCCAGATCATCGCCATCGACGCCATGACCGGCGACGACTGCACCTTCAGCGTCGGCATTGTCCATGGTGGCCAATGGGTCAATTGCGTCGCCTCGAGCTGCCAGGGCGAAGCGCTCAGCATGGCCAAACGACAGGCCGACCTCGACCGCGGCGTCGAACGCATGCTGGCGCTGTCCGGCACGGCCAATGACGTCACCTTCACGGTGACGCGCGGCGTCACCCGCCCGGTCTGGGAGCCGGATGCCGGTACCATGGCGCTGTATGAAAAGGCGCGCGGCCTCGCCGGTGCATTGGGGATGGAGCTCGGTCACGGCAGCGCCGGCGGCGGCTCCGACGGTAATTTTACCGGCGCGATGGGGATCCCGACCCTCGATGGTTTAGGCGTTCGCGGCGCCGACGCCCACACCCTGAACGAACATATCGAAGTCGACAGCCTGGCCGAGCGCGGCCGACTGATGGCGGGATTGCTGGCGACGCTGGAGTGAGGCGCGAAGACACTGTTGTGGCCGCTTCCATGTTCACATCCCGTCATTCCGGGCTCGCGCAAGAGCGCGCCCCGGAATGACGAAAGAGAGGACCATCCCGGAATTTGGAACTCCACAACCGCCTTTGACGGATCGTTCGCGGCGGCCCAAGATGATGGCCGAGATGATGGCAATGGCACGGTATTTGCTGCTTCGAAGTGCCCGACCGGCAAGGCAACCAGGGACAACATTCATCGATGCTCGGATATCTCGTGCGACGCGTTCTGGCCGCCGTCCCCGTGATGGGTGTGGTGGCGCTGTTCGTGTTTCTGCTGTTGCGGCTGACGCCCGGCGATCCCGCCGCGATCCTTGCCGGTGACAATGCCAGCCCGGAACAGCTCGAGCGCATCCGCACTTCGCTGGGACTCAACGAGCCGCTCTATACGCAATTCTTCACCTGGGTCGGCAGGCTGCTGCATGGCGACCTCGGCGTATCGCTGATCTCGCAGGTGCCGGTGATCAAGATGATCGGCCAGCGCATCGAGCCGACCATCAGCGTGGCACTGTCGACCATCATCCTCGCCATCGTGGTCGCGGTCCCGCTCGGTGTCGTCGCTGCCTGGAAGCACGGCACCTGGATCGACCGCTTCGTGATGGGATTGTCGGTGATCGGCTTTTCGGTGCCGGTATTCGTGATCGGCTATGTGCTGATTCAGCTGTTCGCCATCGACCTGCGCTGGGTGCCGGTGCAGGGCTTTCGCAGCATCTCGGCGGGCTTCGGCCCGTTCCTCGAGCGCATCATCCTGCCGACCTGCACCCTGTCGTTCATCTACATCGCCCTGATCGCGCGGATGACCCGCGCCGCGATGCTGGACGTGCTCGGCGAAGATTATGTGCGCACCGCCCGCGCCAAGGGCATCACCGAGCGCGGCGTGTTGTTGCGCCACGCGCTGCGCAACGCCGCGGTGCCGGTCATCACCGTGATCGGAACCGGATTCGCGCTGTTGATTTCCGGCGTCGTCGTCACCGAGAGCGTGTTCAACCTGCCGGGGATCGGACGCCTTACCGTCGATGCCGTGCTGGCGCGCGACTATCCGGTGATCCAGGCGATGATCCTGCTGACGTCCGGCATCTACGTCACCGTCAATCTTCTGATCGACGTCGCCTACACCTTGCTCGATCCCCGAATCCGTTACTGAGGACCGTAGCCGATGGCGATCGAAACCCTTCCCGATTCCGTGTTGCCGGCCCGCCCGCAACGCAGCGGACCCACGCTCGGCTTTCTCACCGCGACACCGATCATCACCGTCGCCACCATCTGCCTGACGCTGATCGTGGCTTCCGCAGTTCTGGCGCCCTGGCTTTCGCCGCACAACCCGCTGCTGCTGGCGCCGGCGCAGCGACTCAAGCCCGCCACCGCGCAATTTCTGCTCGGCACCGACGGCTATGGCCGCGACGTGCTGTCACGCATTCTCTATGGCGGCCGGATCTCGCTGTTGATCGGGCTCGGCGCCGCGCTGGCCAGCATCGCCGGCGGCCTCGTGATCGGTCTCGTCTCCGGCTTCTTCAAATGGGTCGATGCCGTCCTGATGCGGATCATGGACGGCTTGATGGCGATCCCGAGCATCCTGCTCGCCATCGCCGTGGTGTCGCTGTCGGGCGCCAGCCTGACCACCGTGCTCGTCGCCATCACCATCCCGGAAATTCCGCGCGTCGCGCGGCTGGTACGCTCGGTGGTGCTGTCGGCGCGGGAAGAGCCCTATGTCGAAGCCGCGATTTCCGTCGGCTCCAGCCTGCCGAAGATCATGTGGCGGCATCTGATGCCGAATACGATCGCGCCGCTGATCGTGCAAGGTACTTACGTTTGCGCCTCCGCCATTCTCACCGAGGCCATCCTTTCGTTCCTCGGCGCCGGCATCAGCCCGGAAACGCCGACCTGGGGCAACATCATGGCCGAGGGCCGCGCCTATTTTCAAATCAAACCGTCACTGATCTTCTGGCCGGGCCTGTTGCTGTCGATCGCGATTCTCAGCGTCAACCTGATCGGCGACGCCGCCCGCGACGCGCTCGACCCGCGGATGAAGCAGCGCGAGGGCGGCAAGTGAACGCGATTCCAAACTCAAACGCCGTCGTCCTCGACATCGACAACCTTGTCGTCGGCCTCGGCAACAAACCGCACGGCGAAAAAATCATCGACGGCATCTCGCTGCAGGTCCGTGAAGGCGAGACGCTGTGCCTTGTCGGCGAGAGCGGATCGGGAAAATCCGTCACCTCGCTGACGGTGATGGGCCTGCTTCAGAAAGGCTCGCTGGTACCCTCCGGCGGCAGCATCAAACTGGTCGGCGAGGAATTGCTCAGCGCCAGCGATCGCCGGCTGCGGCAACTGCGCGCCACCACCATGGCGATGATCTTTCAGGAGCCGATGACCGCGCTCAATCCGGTGGTGCCGGTCGGCCGGCAGATCGACGAGGTGCTGCGCGTCCACACCAACCTTGACGCCAAGGAACGGCGCCAGCGCATCCTCGCCATGATGGACCAGGTGCGGCTGCCCGACGTCAAGCGCATCTTCGCCTCCTACCCGCACCGGCTCTCCGGCGGCCAGCGCCAGCGCATCATGATCGCGATGGCGCTGGTGCTGGAGCCGAAACTCCTGATCGCGGACGAGCCGACCACGGCGCTCGACGTCACCACGCAGAAGCAGATCCTCACTTTGATCCGCGACCTGCAACGGGATCACGGCACCGCAGTGCTGTTCATCACCCATGACATGGGCGTGGTCGCCGAGATCGCCGACCGCGTCGCGGTGATGCGGCATGGACGGCTGGTCGAGACCGGACCGCTCGATACCATCCTGCGCGCGCCGACCATGGAATATACCCGCAACCTGCTTTCGGCGGTGCCGAGCCTGGTGCCCCGCGCACCGCGCGAAGACCTTCGCCTGCCTGTGGTGCTGGAGGCCAACGAACTCGGAAAAGTCTATCGCGAACGCTCGCTGTTCGGCGCTGGGCGCGAAGTCGCCGCGGCGGAGAACGTGACCCTGACCTTGCGCAAGGGCCGCACGCTCGGCATCGTCGGCGAAAGCGGATCCGGCAAGTCGACGGTGGCGCGCTGCATCGTGCGTCTGATCGATCCGACCTCCGGCGGCATCCGCCTTGGCGGGCGCGAAATCTCGGACCTGTCGCGCCGGCTGCTGCAGCCGCACCGCAAGAAGATCCAGATCATCTTCCAGGACCCTTATCGCTCGCTCAATCCGCGCATCACCGTCGGTGAGACCATCGCCGAGGGGCCGATCAATTACGGCATGCCGCACAAGGAAGCGCTGGCCAAAGCCGGCGAACTGCTCGAACTGGTCGACCTCCCCGCCGATGCCATGTCGCGCTATCCGCATCAATTCTCCGGCGGCCAGCGCCAGCGCATCGCGATCGCCCGGGCGCTGGCGCTCGATCCCGACGTGCTGGTGGCGGATGAAGCGGTCTCCGCGCTCGACGTCTCGGTGCAAGCGCAGGTGCTCGAATTGCTCGACGACATCCAGAAGCGGCTCGGCATCGCGCTGCTGTTCATCACCCACGACCTGCGCGTCGCCGCGCAGATCTGCGACGAGGTCGCTGTGATGCAGCACGGCCGAATCGTCGAACAGGGCCCCGCCGGCCAAGTCCTGACAAATCCGCAGCAGGCCTATACGCGGCAACTGCTTGACGCCGCGCCTGGACGGGAGTGGGATTTTGCGAATTTCCGGCCGGTGGTGCGTGAAGCGGCAGCGACAGCGTGATTCGGCTTCAACGTCGTTGCGAGCGAAGCGAAGCAATCCAGGGCAACGCAGAAAGACTGGATCGCTTCGTCGCTTGCGCTCCTCGCAATGACGGGTCTAACGTCTCGCGCAAGAATAATTGGACAAGACAGCACTCATGACACGCATCGCCGTTGGCGGCTTCCTGCACGAGACCAATACCTTCGCGCCGACCAAGGCGACCTACGCCGATTTCGTCCATGGCGGCGGCTGGCCGGCGCTGGCGCAGGGCGACGACGTGCTCAAGGTGATGCGCAACATCAATGTCGGCCTCGCCGGCTTCATTGAGTCGGCGGAAGCCCATGGATGGGAAATGGTGCCGACCATCTCCTGCGGCGCCAGCCCCTCGGCGCATGTGACGAAGGACGCCTTCGAGCGCATCACCAAAGTCATGGTCGACGGCATTGCCGCCGCCGGCCCGCTCGACGCCGTCTATCTCGACCTGCACGGCGCCATGGTCACCGAACATCTCGACGACGGCGAGGGCGAAATTCTGGCGCGGGTCCGCCAGGTGATCGGCAAGGATCTGCCGCTGGTGGTCAGCCTCGATCTTCATGCCAATGTGACGCCGCAGATGGTCGAACATGCCGATGCGTTGATCGCCTACCGCACCTATCCGCATGTCGACATGGCCGACACCGGCCGCGCTTCGGCGCGCCACCTCGCGCTGCTGCTGCGATCCAGACGCAAATTCGCCAAGGCGTTCCGGCAATTGCCGTTCCTGATTCCGATCAGCTGGCAATGCAGCTTCGACGAACCCTGCAAGAGCATCTATGCCAAACTCGCCGCGCGCGAGAGCGAAACGATCCCGACGCTGTCCTTTGCGCCGGGCTTTCCGGCGGCGGATTTTACCGATTGCGGGCCGAGCGTATTCGCCTATGGCGCGACCCAGGCCGACGCCGACCATGCAGCCGACGAGATCTCCGCCTTGATCGCCGGCCATGAGGACGATTTCGACGGCCGGATTTTTTCACCCGACGAGGGCGTGCGTTTCGCGATGGACCTCGCGACGCGCGCCATGAAGCCGGTGATCATCGCCGACACCCAGGACAACCCCGGCGCCGGCGGCGATTCCGACACCACCGGCATGCTGCGCGCTTTGGTGCGCAACAAGGCCAGCAAAGCCGCGACCGGCGTGATCTGGGACCCGGAGTCGGCGAAAGCCGCGCATGACGCCGGCGAAGGCGCCACGGTCACGCTCGCCCTCGGTGGCAAGTCGGGCATCCCGGGCGATGCGCCCTACGAAGAAACGTTTGTCGTCGAGAAACTGTCCGACGGAAAATTCGTCGCGCCGGGTCCCTATTATGGCGGCCGCGACATGGACATGGGGCCGTCCGCCTGCCTGCGGATCGGCGATGTCCGCGTCGTGGTCTCGAGCTTCAAGGCACAGCTCGCCGACCAGGCGATGTATCGCTTCGTCGGCATCGAGCCGACCGCGCAGTCGATCCTGGTCAACAAGAGCTCGGTGCACTTCCGCGCCGATTTCGAGCCGATCGCCGAGAAGCTCCTGATCTGCGCCGCGCCCGGCGCGATGCCTGCCGATACCGCCACATTGCCCTGGACGCGGCTGCGTCCGGGCGTGCGGATCAAACCGAACGGCGCGCCGTTCGTGCCTGTCGCAAGCCCACGCTTCTCCCCTCCCCCTTGCGGGGAGGGGTCGGGGGTGGGGGTCCACGCAAACAAAACCAAATCTGATTCCACCGGAGCACCCCCACCCGACCTGTTGTTCGCTTCGCTCTCAACAGGCCACCCTCCCCGCAAGGGGGAGGGATAAGAAGAAACGGATAACCTGCCATGCCCACCATCGAACGCATCGAAAACTTCGCCGACGAACTCACTGCGATCCGCCGCGACCTCCATGCCCATCCGGAAATCGGCTTCGAGGAAGTGCGCACCTCCGGCATCGTCGCCGACAAGCTCACCCAATGGGGCGTCGAGGTGCATCGCGGCATCGGCGGCACCGGCGTGGTCGGCGTGCTCAAGGGCAAGGGAACCGGGGCCAGGCGCATCGGCCTGCGCGCCGACATGGACGCGCTGCCGATGGAGGAAAACACCAATCTGAAATGGCGCTCGACCATTCCCGGTCGCTTCCACGGCTGCGGCCATGACGGCCACACCACCATGCTGCTCGGCACCGCGCGCTATCTGGCCGAGACCCGCGACTTCGACGGCACCGTGCATTTCATCTTCCAGCCCGCCGAGGAAGGCCTCGGTGGCGCCCGCGCCATGATCGCCGACGGGCTGTTCAGCAAGTTTCCCTGCGACGAAATCTACGGCCTGCACAATGCGCCCGACATGAACCATGGCGAGATCGCCGTGCTGCCCGGACCGGCGATGGCCGGCGCCGATTTCTTCGACATCACCATTCACGGCTACGGCGCCCATGGCGCGATGCCGGAACGCTCCAAGGACCCGGTGGTGATCGCGATGAATCTGGGCCAGGCGCTGCAATCGATCGTCAGCCGCAATGTCGACCCCTTGCAGTCCGTGGTGCTGTCGATCACGCAGATTCACGCCGGCTCGGCCTATAATGTGATTCCCGGCGAGGCCAGACTCGCCGGGACCGTGCGCGGCTTTTCCGATGACACCCGCGCCATGGTTCGCGAGCGCATGCGCACGATCTGCGCCGGCATGGCCGCCGCTTTCGATGTCGAGATTACCGCCGACATCCGCGACATTTTCAGCGTGCTGGTCAACCAGGAAGAACAAAGCCGGTTGGTCGAGGAAGTCGCACGCAGCGTGGTCGGCAGCGATCACGTCTTCACCAAGGCCAAGCCGAAGATGGGCAGCGAGGATTTCGCCGACATGCTGCACGCGGTGCCGGGCGCCTATTTCTGGGTCGGCCATGACGGCTCGGTGCCGGTGCACAATCCCGGCTACGTGCTTGACGACAAGATTCTGCCGATCGGCGCCAGCATGTTCGCCCGCATCATCGAAACCCGCATGCCGGTCGGTGGCCATGTCTGACGGCATTGCAGAGAACACAACCATGCTTCACGATCTCACCGCCGTCGACTTGGTCGCCGGGTACCGCGCCAAATCATTCTCGCCGACCGAAGTGCTGGAGGACGTGCTGACGCATGTCGCGGCCTGGGAACCGCATATCCAGGCGCTGTACGCCTTCGATCCGGACGGCGCGCGCGCCGTCGCCAAGGCCTCGACCGAACGCTGGCACAAGAGCGCGCCGATCGGGCCGCTCGACGGCGTGCCGACCACCATCAAGGAAAATATTGCGACCAAGGGCGTGCCGGTGCCGCTCGGCGCCTCCACCACAAAACTGGTGCCGGCGGCGGCGGATGCGCCCCCGGCGGCGCGGCTGCGCGAAGCCGGCGCAGTGATCTTTTCCAAGACCACGATGCCGGACTACGGCATGCTGTCGTCGGGCCTCTCCAGCTTCCATCCCCTCACCCGCAACCCGTGGGATCTTTCGAAAAATCCCGGCGGCTCCAGCGCCGGCGCCGGCGCCGCAGGCGCCGCCGGTTACGGCCCGCTGCATCTCGGCACCGATATCGGCGGATCGGTGCGGCTGCCGGCCTGCTGGTGCGGCCTCGTGGCGCTGAAGCCGAGCCTCGGCCGAATCCCGATCGATCCGTCCTATGTCGGCCGCGTCGCCGGTCCGATGACCCGGACCGTCGACGATGCAGCGCTGATGATGAGCGTGCTGTCGTTGCCCGACCACCGCGACGGCATGAGCCTGCCGCCCAGCGACTTCGACTGGTGCGCGCTGGACATCGATCTCAAGGGTTTACGCATCGGTCTCAATATCGAGCTCGGCTTTGCGCTGCCGCTAGATAACGAAGTGCGTGAAACCGTCCTCAAGGCCGCGCGCGCGTTCGAGGCAGCGGGCGCCATTGTCACCGAAGTACCACCGGTGTTGACTCGCGAAATGCTCGATGGGCTCGACAATTTCTGGCGCGCGCGATCATGGGACGATCTCGCAAAACTCAGTCCCGCTGACCGCGCCAAGGCCTTGCCCTATATCTACAAATGGGCGGAATCCGGCGCAAAACTATCCGGCGTGGACGTCATCCGGGGCTTCAACACCACCATGGCGATGCGCACCGCCGCGGCCAGGCAATTCGCCGACATCGACTATCTGATATCGCCGGTATCGCCGGTGGTGAATTTCGCCGCCGAACTCGCCTCCCCGATCAACGATCCCTACAAGCCGTTCGAACATATCGGCTATACGGTTGCGTGGAACATGTCGGAGCAACCGGCGGTGTCGATCAATGGTGGCTACGATGGCAAGGGCTTTCCGATCGGCGTCCAGATCGTCGGCCGCCGCTTCGACGACGTCGGCGTGCTGAAGATGGCCAAGGCGTTCGAGGCGTTGCGCGGCCCGCAGAAACCATGGCCGTCGCCGCCGAAAGTGTAGCCCCGCGCACACGACTTCGTCCTGAGGAGCGCGCCCTTTGCGCGCGTCTCGAAGGATGGCAACATGCGCATTCATCCTTCGAGACGCGGCCCGCAGCCAAATTTATGCAGGCTGCGTAAACTTGCCTGCATGGCCGCTCCTCAAGATGAGGGCTGTGCGGGTGGCTGAGCTTAAAAAAACCGGGAGGAACGCCATGGCCTACGAGACCATCACCTACGAGGTCGAGGACCGGATTCTGACCATCACGCTGAACCGGCCGGAAAAGCTCAACGCCTTCAATGCCACTATGCAGAAGGAGCTGATCGACGCCTTCGACCAGGCCGACCGCGACGACGACGTCCGCGCCATTATCGTGACCGGCGCCGGGCGTGGCTTCTGCGCCGGCGCCGATCTCTCGTCCGGCGCCGACACCTTCGATCGCGACGCCAAACGCGGACCGGTGAAAAGGCTGCCTGACGGCAAGGTCGATTACAGCGACCCCAATGCGCGGGACGGCGGCGGCCAGGTGACCTTGCGCATCTTCAAATGTCTCAAACCCGTGATCGGCGCCATCAACGGCGCCGCCGTTGGGATCGGCGTGACCATGCAGCTGGCGATGGACATCCGCATCGCCTCGGAAAACGCGCGCTTCGGTTTTGTGTTTTCCCAGCGCGGCATCGTGCCGGAAGCCGCCTCGAGCTGGTTCCTGCCGCGCCTGGTCGGCATCAGCCAAGCCTTGGAGTGGTGCTACACCGGGCGGGTGTTTCCGGCGCAGGAAGCGTTGGCCGGCCGCCTCGTCAGCAAGGTGGTGCCCCATGATGATCTGTTGCCGACGGCGCGCGCGCTGGCCCGGGAGATCGCCGACAAGACCGCGCCGGTGTCGATAGCGCTGATCCGCCAGATGATGTGGCGCATGCTGGGGGCCGATGATCCGATGGAAGCCCACAAGATCGACAGCCGTGGCATCTACACACGCGGACGTTCCGACGACGTCAAGGAAGGCGTGGTGTCGTTTCTGAAAAAGCGCCCAGCGAAATTCACCAACACGGTGTCGGCCGACATGCCGGACTATTTTCCGTGGTGGGAAGAGCGGGAATATGATTGAGCGACGGCAACGCTTCACCGCGTCATCAACGCCACCCGCCCGATCGCCTTGCGGTCGATCAAGAGCTGCATCGCCGCGGCATAGTCTTCCAGCGGCAAACGATGCGAGATGTTCGGCCGGATCTTTCCGGCTTCCGCCCATCCCACCAGCGCTTTCACGCGTGCCTCGCCGAGTGCCGGGTTCTTCCGCGCCGCTTCCCCGGCGCGGACGCCGAGCACGCTGGCGCCCTTGATCAGCACCAGATTGGTTTTGGCGAGCCCGATGCCACTGGTGAAGCCGATCACCAGAATGCGCGCGCCCCAATTGATGCAGCGCAGACTCTGTTCGAAGATCTCGCCGCCGACCGGATCGAACACCACATCGGCGCCGCGGCCATCGGTGATGCGTTTCACCGCATCGCGGAACGGTTCGCGGCCATAGAGCACCGTGTGATCGGCGCCTCTCGCCTGCGCTACCGCAAGCTTTTCTTCCGATGATGCCGCCGCGATCACCACAGCACCAAGCAGCTTGCCTAGTTCGACCGCGGCGAGTCCCACGCCGCCACCCGCGCCATGCACCAGCAGAACTTCGTTCGCCGCGATCTGCGCGCGGTCCGCCAGGGCATGATGGGCGGTGCCGTGGGCGGCGAAGAACGTTGCGCCTTCGGCATAGTCGAACGCCCTCGGCAGCGGCGTCAATTGCGACGGCGTGACCACGACCTCATCGGCATAGGCTCCGTGACGCAATTTGACGACGACCTTGTCGCCGACCGCGACGCCGTCGGCGCCGGCGGCCACCTCGACCACATCACCGGCGGCTTCCACGCCCGGAACGAACGGAAGCTCCGGCTTGAGCTGATATTCGCCCGCCGCCATCAGGATGTCCGGAAAATTAATGCCGGCGGCATGAACGGCGACGCGCACCTGCCCACCCCACAGCGCCGTCGATGCAAAATTCTCCAGCCGCAATTGTTCAGGCGGCCCCAGTTCCCGGCAGACAACCGCTCTCGGCATCAGGCCGCGCTCGAGGTCGCGTCCGTCTTGCGCCGCTGCAGGGCTTCGCGGATCAGCGGCAACCGGTCATTGCCGAAATACATGTCGGTCTTGTCGACAAAGATGGTCGGCGAGCCAAAGCCGCCGCGCGCCATCACTTCATCGGTATTGGCCTTGAGTTGGTCCTTGATCGCCTGCTCGCCGATCCCGGCGAGAAACTTGGCTGGATCGATGCCGACCCGCCGGCAGATATCGC
>JAQGJF010000839.1 GCA_028290765.1 Tardiphaga sp. | reverse complement strand
TTCTGGGCCTGCAGCGCGGCCGGCGCGCCATAATCATAGTCGGCCGAAACCAGCAGCAAGTTGGCGCCCTGATCGATGAGATCCTTGCCGACCTTGGCACCCTCGACGCGGTCCGTCTTGGTGTCGCCCGAGATGACCTTGATCTTCTTGCCGAGCAGGCCGCCCTTGGCATTGGTCTGTTCGACCCACAGCTGCGCCATCTTGGTGGCCTCGCCGTCATAGGCCTCCATCCAGCCGGAGAAGGCGACGGCCATGCCGATGGTGATGCCATCATCGGCAAAGGCTTTCTGAGCTGCTCCGAAAGTAATGGCTCCGCCCAGTAACGCTCCAATGAGAAGTTTCGCTTTCAAGACACCCTCCTACTGTAAGCAGCAGGCGCATGATTGCGGCCTGCATGGTGGACACGTTCGAACTCCCGCGCCAGATGGCCGGGCATAGCTTCATCGTTCGCGAAAGTGACGATGCACGCCGCGTCGATTATTCGGTTTCACCAAGGCAATGCGCAGCCGACCTGGCCGATCGTCAGAACATCAGGCGGAAATTTCGGCCTTCCGCTTGCGGCTGCGTTGTTCTTCCCACTTCACGCACCAACTGGAACAATAGGTCTTTCCCGCCGAATTGACCGTACTGACGCCTGAGTTCGCGGGCTTCTCATAGAGCAGAATTCCGCAATTCGGACATTTGTTGTAGCTCTCGATGTACATTCTGTTCTGAGCGAACTTCATGTGCGCAATCCCCTGCGACCGTGTTCAACCTGGCAACGCATCGGACGTATGACGTAAAAAAACGCTGCTCTTCGCGGATCCGGCAGACCGGCGCGATGGCTTGTCGTCGCGAAGACCGCCCTCATCATAGACCTTGAGGACACGCGCCCATGTGGTCTTCAGATGGTGCTCCATGGCGTCGATGGAATCGGCGACGTTACCGGTGGCCATCGCCTCCACGATCGGCACATGAGCCAGCGCCGACTCCATCGGTGTTTCATGCTCGAGATCGACCGAAGCGATCAGCATCTGCACCTCGGTGTCGATGCCTTCATGGGCGCGCAGCGTCTGGCGATTTCGCGACAATTCGCAGATGCGCCGATGCAGGGCGATATCGGCCTGGCGCAAACCGGTCAGTCGTTCCGCCTGCGCCGCGTCGATCATCCGCGTGACAATGTCCCGCAGACCGGCGTGGTCGCCTGGCGTCATCTGCGGCAAAGCCTGCCGGATGGCGAAGGATTCCACGCAGATCCGGAACGAGAACACATCGTTCACATCCCTTGGCGAGAACAGCCGCATGAAATGACCCCGGCGCGGTGCCGAGACCAGGAAGCCGCGCTGCGCCAGTCCGGAGACGGCCTCGCGGATCGGATTGCGGCTGATACACAGCACGCGCGCGAGCTCCGCTTCATTGATGCGGCCGCCCGGCCGCAAACGACCCGAGGTCAGCGCCTCCAGAAGAATATTGCGGACCTGATCCGACAGGCTGGGTGTCTCTGTCAGGCGCTGCGCAGCAGAACTTTTCGCTGAAAAAGCCATCGACCGCGCCTCTCCGGCGGTTTCCAGATCCCCTCGATCGCCTGGACAGCTACTCGCTCGGACGAGATTTGGGCCCTGGTATACTGTGGACAGATTATAAAAATATCTTTTAATGTCAATAGTTTGGTTGCAGAAACTTTGTGCATTGCAGCGCACAGGCCGTAGGCAGAATGATCGAATTTTAGGTGCCGAAGCCCGTTTTCGAAACCTGACGGGCCGTGCAGATGTCCCGCGGTGCCGGCCTTGCAAAGCAGCGGTTTCAGCAACCCGGACCGCAGGAAAGCCGTCCGTCAACAGGCCGAAGCTGGGCAGGAGACGGCTGTTCCTCATGACGCCAGCGACCGGATCGCGGCGGAACTGGCATCGCCGCGCTCTGCCCATTTGGCGGCGGAGCGCTTGCGGAACATGTCGCGGAATTGCGCGGTGGAGTTCGGCAGCAGCGCGCCATTTTTCCAATCCAGCACCACGGCATAGCGGCGCACCACATCGAGCTTGTCGATGCTGCCGGCGCGATAGGCTGCCGCGACCTCTTCCGCAGGCGTGGCGAGCCAATCCTGGCGCTGGCCGGCGATCGTTTCACGTTCCGCTTTGGTCGCGGCTTCGTCGATCTCGTATTCGCAGATCTCCGGATCGATCGCCTTGATGACGACGCCGTAGTCCTTGGCAGCCCGTTCGATCGAAACATAGTCGTCGATCACATCCTGGAGGACGAGCGCGGGATCGCGTTGCAGCGGGTCACCGAATCCACCGCCGCCTGCGGTCGGACGGCTGAAGCTGTCGCCTTCACCGATCGGCACATCGGAGAAGGTGGCGCCGAGCCATTCCTCCTTGTCGCTCCCTGCACGTTGCAAAGTGAGGCCGTGCGGGATCGACGGCAAGCCGCCCTCGATGCCCCAGACCACGGCCCGCTCGCGGTCGCATATATAGGAGATGACGGTTTTCTCCGCCTTGAGCATCAACGATGTCTTGCGCGCACCGACGCCGCCGCGCCATTTTCCGGGTCCGGCGGAGTCGGTGAGGATTTCGAATTCGGTGGTGAGAATCGGGTTGGCGCGCTCCTGTCCTTCGACCGGCTGGGCCATCAGGCCGGTGCCGAAGCAGGCTGTGGTGACGTTGCTGCCGTCCTTGCCGTTGCGTCCGCCCCAACCGCCGGGCAGCCAGTCATAGAACATGAAGATCGGCTTGTCCGCCCGCCTACCGTCGAGCCCTCCCGTCAGCAGATATTCCAGGTTGAAGGCACAGGCGAGGGCGCGATGCGGCAGGATATTCGACCAGATCTCGTAGATGGCATTCATGATCTTCTCGAACGGCATCAGGAATCCGGTGACGGCAACCGGCCACTTGGCATCGACGATGCTGCCTTCCGGTGCGATGATCTCGAAGACACGGTAGAAGCCGCTGTTGAGCGGCAGATCCGGGAAGAAGGTCTTCATCCCGGCGGCGACAGCCGAGAAAGTCGCACCAAAGGCGGAATTGTAGATCGAGCCGATGGTCGGATGGCTGCCGGTGAAATCGTAGATCACCTTGTCGCCCTTGATCGTCAGCTTGACCTTGATCGGGATCAGCCCTTCCCGGCCGGCGGGGTCGCGGTCGATGAAGTCCTGGGTTTCCCATTCTCCATCCGGCAGGGCGGCGATGCGCTGCCGCATGGCGCGCTCGACATAGTCCTGCACCTCCGAGAGTCCTGTCGTGACGGTGTCGTGACCATATTTGTCGACAAGGCGCAGGATTTCGCGCTCGCAGACCTGGGTCGCCTGCGCCTGCGCATGGATGTCGCCGATGATCGAGACCGGATCGCGCGTGTTGGAGGCGATGAGATGGGCAACATCGCTGCAGAAGCGCCCCTTGTCGAACAGGCGGACCGGCGTGATGCGCAACCCTTCGCGGAACATGTCGCGCGCCGAGACGTCGAATGAGCCCGGCACGCTGCCGCCGACATCCGACCAATGGCCGTTCGACTGGCTGAAGGCGATGATCTTGCCGTCGGAAAAGATCGGCCGGATCAGGCGCACATCGGAGAAATGGGTGCCCCCCGCATAGGGATCGTTGATGGCGTAGACGTCGCCCGGATGCATGTCGCCGGCAAAGGCGCGCATCACGTCCTTGCAGGTGAAATGCAGCGTGCCGACATGGACGGCGATGTCCTGATTGCCCTGCGCCGCCGAATTGCCGTCGGCGTCGTGCAGGGCGCTGGAAAAATCGTGGTTGTAGATGACGAAGGAATAGCAGGTCCGCAGGATCTGCTCGCCCATCTGGTCGACGCTGGTGATGAAGGAGTTCTTCAGCACCTCGAAGGTGACGGGATCGAGGGTGGGTTTGGCGACCATCGGGATCAATCCTTCACGCGGATGATGATGTTGAGATATTTGTCGACTTCGGCGCGGGTTCCCGGCGGGATCACCACGGTCGAATCGACCTGTTCGACCACCGCCGGTCCTGCCAGGATGAAGCCCGCGGGAAGGTCGACGCGTTCATAGACCGGGGTGTCGATGGCGACGCCGTCATCGAACCAGACCGGGCGGCGGCTCGTCGGCTGGGGGATCAGGCCAGTGGGTTCATGCGCGGCCAGTTCGGCCTTCGGCACCACGCCGATCGCCTTGAGGTTGAGGCGGAACAGGCCGACCGGCGCTTCGTCGCGGCGGAAATTATACTCGCGCTCGTGCTGGCGGTGGAACGCTTCGATCAACCCTGCCAATGCCCCGATCGGGCTCGGCGCGGCCACGGCCAGAGAGCGCCACTGGCCCTGATACATCATGTCGATGGTTCGCTGCAGCACGATGTCGGCGGAGGCGACGCCCTCATGCGCGAGGCGCTCCAGGGCTTCCTCTTCCAGGCGTCCGAACTCGGTTTCGATCGCCGCCGGATCGGCGTCGTCGGCGCCCGCGAGATAGCTCTCGGAAAAGTCGTGCTGGATATCCACGAGCAGACAGCCGAGCGCCGAGGTGACGCCCGGATTTGGCGGCACGATCACGGCGGGAATGGCGAGGTCTTTCGCAATCGCCGCGCCATGCAGGGCACCGGCTCCGCCGAAGGCGACCAGTGCGAAATCGCGAGGATCGTAACCACGGCTGATCGAGATCAGACGGACCGCGTCCGACATGTTGGCGTTGGCGACCCGGATGATGGCGTCGGCGGCAGCCTCGCGCGTCAGGCCGAACGGCCCGGCAACGCTGTCGTCTACCGCCCCGGCGGCAAGCGCGGGATCAAGCATGATCTTGCCGCCGGCAAGACTGGTGCCGAGCCGGCCCAGCACCACATTGGCATCGGTGTTGGTGGCCTGCTTGTTGCCGTTGCCGTAGCAGGCCGGCCCCGGATTGGCGCCAGCCGATTGCGGGCCGTTGCGCAAAGAGCCCGCCTCGTCGGTCCAGGCCAGCGATCCGCCGCCGGCGCCAATGGTCAGGACCTCGATCGAGGAGAAGCGGATCGGGTAGCCGAATTCGACATGCCAATCCTTGGTGACGCGGGACTGCCCCTGATAGGCCAGCGACACGTCGGTGGACGTGCCGCCCATGTCGAGGCCGATGGAGTTGTTGAACCCGCACAGCATGGCGATGTGGCGGCTTGCAATGGCGCCCGCTGCGATGCCGGAGCCGGCGAGGCGTGCGGCGAAATCCTTGACGCTTTTCGGCGTCATCACGCCGCCGCCGGTATGCAGCAACAAAAGGTCTCGCGTGTAACCTTCCTGCTTCAGGCGCTCGCCGAGGCGGGTGGTGTAATCAACCACAACCGGGCTGAGCGCCGCATTGACGACGGTTGTGGAGAAGCGTTCATGCTCGAAGATTTCCGGCAGCACGCCCGAGGAGATCGAGATCGGCACGCCCGGCATTTCCTCTTCGAGGATCGACTTCATGCGCCGCTCATTGGCGCCGTTCATATAGGCGTTCATGAAGCAGACGGCGACGGCCGCCACGTTGCGGCGCTTCAAGGTGCGGGCGACCGTGCGGGCGCCGGCCTCGTCGAGCGAAGTGACGACCACGCCCTGGGCGTCGGTACGCTCCTCGACAACCAGGCGGTCGCGCCGCGGGATATAGGGCTTCACGACGTCCTTGTAGGTGTCCCAAAGGTCCTCCTTGTTGGCGCGGCGGATCTCGATGACATCGCGAAAGCCTCGCGTGCA
>JAQGJF010000089.1 GCA_028290765.1 Tardiphaga sp. | reverse complement strand
AGATCGCCGAGCAGTTCGACCTCGGCTATCACTTCAAGCACGTCGATACGATCTTCAGGCGCGTGTTCGGCGAGAGCTGAGTTGGCGTCGGCGAAGATGAGCAGGGTCATCGCCGTCAGCCTGCGCGCCGGCCATCACTTCAGCAAAACGCCGAGCCTGAACATCCGGCTCTTGACCGGCCTCGGTGTCGCCGGCGACGCCCATATGGGTGAAACGGTCAAGCATCGCTCGCGGGTGCGCAAGGATCCGACCCAGCCCAATTTGCGTCAGGTGCACCTGATCCATGCCGAGCTGTTCGACGAATTGCGCGCCAAGGGATTCGAGGTGAAGCCCGGCGACCTCGGCGAGAACGTCACCACCATTGCCCTCGATCTGCTGGCGCTGCCGACCGGCACCAGGCTGCATCTCGGCTCGACGGCGGTGATCGAGGTCACCGGCCTGCGCAACCCGTGTATTCAGATCGATGGTTTTCAAAAAGGCCTGATGGCCGCAACGCTGGACAAGGATGCCGACGGCCATCTGATCCGCAAGGCCGGAATCATGAGCGTCGTGCTCGCCGATGGCGACGTTCGGCCGGGCGACGCCATCCGTGTCGAGATGCCGGCGCAACCCCACCGGCCATTGCTGCCGGTGTAGATTGGAGCCAGGTGGGGGCCTCCTACCGCACCGGATCAAGGTGCTCGATCTTGACCGAAGCTGCCCCATGATTGTTGGCGTAGTTATTCCCATAGATGAAAGGCAGCCCCCAGACGGCGTCGTTGACAAACATGAAGACTTCGCCATCGCTGCGCGGCCTGAACGCCGCCTCATAGGTTTTCGCTTGTCCCGGCGGAACCGGTTTCAGGTCGAGGACATGCTCCTCCCCGCCTTTGCCGCCGACCCTGAGTACCGGGGCGAACCATTTTGCAAAGACGATCCGGCGGAACGGCAGCGTCGGATACATCAGCAATGACATTTTTCGGAAACCGAACCCCTGCGGATCGGTGGGAATCGAGTTGTCCAGCCAGTCCGAGGTCACCATAATCGTGACCTTGTAGTCTTCGTCCTTCAGCACTCTGATTCTCGTCGGCCCGCAGATGTTTTTTGGATCGAACGCAATCGGAGCGGCGCTTTGACTTGCATTCGCGGCAACGTCGCCGACGCAGAACGCGCCAAGAGAATCCGCCGTGCGAAAGATCACCTGGCTTGCGAGCGCTACAATCGCCCAAAGAATGAGCGCAGCAAACAGCGAGGGCAGTCCCTGGTGCTTTAGCCAATAGAAGAAATTCCGATAAGCCGGTTGGGTCCGGACCCAGAAAGCAATGGCGTGAACGGGCCCGGCTGCGAGCGGTTGCCCGATCCAGATCGCGCGCATTTCGTCCCGGATCTTCCGTTGCAGCCATCCCCCGATTGCGAGCAGCGCAAGAACCATTACGCCACCGAGCACGAGATACCCGGGCGCAGCGCTGTATGCCTGGAGCCAGGGCGAGAGCAATGAAGGCAGAAACGCCGCCGCCAAGGCAATCAACGGCCGCAGCAACGCCAGCGGCGTATCTGCACCGAGCGTCGGATTATCCATCAGCGGCACCGCGGCCAACGCGACGGAAGCAAACATCGTAAGGAAATATACGATGCGCCTCCACCACACCATATTCCAGACCTTTTGGGTCTGATCGTCGGGCAAGGACCCGAGACTATCCCGATCCTTCTTCAGGGGCTGACCGTCTCTGTCCGCCTGATACTGAATATTCAGTTGCAGCTGACCGTCTTTATCGGTCGAAAGATTGCCTACCGGCGAGAGCTCGCCGCCCTCGTCGGTGATACGGTAGGCTGCGGGAAGAGTGATGGGCACGTAGCCGTCGGTCGCCACGCTAAAGGGCCGCGTCGCTTCAAAGGGCGGCGTCGCTTCGGGTTTATGCGTGGCTTCGAGCCGGTCGAATACGGCCCTGTGAATCGTGGGAGGCGGCGGCGGAACATAGCTTGCCGTTTCGGCGAGATCTTCCACCACATCCTTCTGTTCGCGCTTCGGATCGCTCCTTATCAGTTCTCCCCGCATGTACTCGAAGTCTCTCGAGATCGAAGGCTTATAGGGTGGCGAGTTGTAGATCTCGCGGATGTTGCGCGGCTTATAGCGATAGTAACCAGCGAACCCGTGCCGTGAATCGTTCAGCTTGTCATAGGGATTAACGAGCGATTTGATCTGGTCGTGTTGAAACTGGTCCAGCAGCAAGCCGAACGGCTGCGCGCGGTCGAGCATCCAGTCCAGCGTGACATAGGACAGTCCGTCCTGCGGATACCCGCCTCCGACATCCGAGTGGACGCCGACGAACCAGACCTGGCTGAGCCGTTTGTCGTCGATGGGCTTGAGCTTCGCCCTCCATTGATCGGAAACGTCGGGTGTCCAGTCGGAGTTGATGTCATGGAGCTTGTCATCCGCTCTGCGAACGTATCGTTCGTCCCAGACCACCGGCCTGAAGGCGTCTCTCTCATCCTCAAGCGCGAGCGCATGGCAGGCGCGGTGCACCTTGGCGTTCATGAACCGGTCCGGCATCGACAACGGCCAGTACCAGTAGTCGATCGCGCGGGTGATTTCCTCGATCGGCCCGCCATAGGCATCGACGGTGTCCCAAAGGCCGAGGAAGTGAATGCTGTCGACTTCGACCTGCTTGGTCTTGTCGTATTGAGGAATGCGCATCAAGCCGCGCCAGGCCCAGATGGCGATGTCGCGCAGACCCCGCAGCGGAGTGACCAGGCCCTCGGTGCTGTTGAACCGTCGACGATAATCCCGATAGGCATTGGCCGCATAGCGCGCGAGCGCGATCTCGTCGCCCTTGTAGGGGACCAGCCCCTGATGCGCGATCAGCCCGGCCACCACGCGCATGGTGAAGGCGCCGCGGCTGAAACCGAAGCCGTAGATCTTGTCGCCGGGTACGTAGTTACGGCAGCAAAAACTGTAGATGGCGATGACGTTGCGTTTCAGCCCGAAGCCGAACACGCCGCCGAGGATCGCAAACAGCTTGAACGACGACGTGCCGACGCCGTTGTCGTAATAAGCGATCTGCTTCGATGCGTCGGTCAGATCGAGCGTCTGAAACATCCGCCAGACGTTGGTCTTGAACAGTTTTGAGGAGCTGTTGCCGGTGCCGTCGGACAACAGCACGATGTTCTTCGGTGCCACGGTCGACTTCGGCGCTTCACCCGTCCGTGTGGTATCTTCCGACATGGATGCCCCCGCCCCAGATGCCGCCAGCCGCGCATGCTCGCCTGAAATTGCAGGCAATGCAAGCTGCAATCAAAGCGGGAACGCGTGAGACAAAGCGACGCGCGAAGCCAGCTCTTTGGCGCCGGCGTGAGCGACCTCAGCCGCGTACCGGCTGCGCCGCCGTCGGAGCCGGGCCGTAGATCCGCATCAGCACGAAGGTCACCAGCAGGATCGTCAGATACACCGTAAGCTCCATCGCGGTGGGCTGGTCTGTGTAACCGATCAGCGTGTGTAGCGCGCGGCCGACAAAACTCGAATCCGACAGCAGCCAGCCGGAGTCCCACACCACGCTATCGAGCGCTGTCACCCAATTGGCCCGTTGAAGAAAGGCCGCCGCCTGCGCCGCCATGCCCGCCGCCAGGAGCGCGATCAGCACGGTGGTGGTGGCGAACAAGGCCCGCATCGGAATCCGCAGCAGGCCGAAATAGGTCAAGAGGCAGACCATGGCGCCGAGCGCCAAGCCCAAAAAGCCGCCCAGGGCCACGTCCCAGGCGGAGCCACCGTCGGCCGCGACCACACCATACAGGAACAGTACCACTTCGCTGCCCTCCCGCAGCACGGCGACGCCGACCACGACCGCGAGTGCCAGCAGCGACTTCGATCCCTCCGCCACCGCCTGCCCGACGGCGCGCATCTCGCCGGCCAGTTCGCGGCCGTGGCGGGCCATCCAGACATTGTGCCAGGTCAGCATCACCACCGCGACGCTGAGGATCGCGGCGTTGAAAAGCTCCTGCCCCATGCCGGCAAATAATTGCGACAACGCGCCGGCAAACGCCGCGACCACGCAGGCCGCGGCGACGCCCGCCAAAATGCCGCCGCCGATCCATCGGTTGCGCCCCTGCACCGCCCGCGTCACCGCCAGCACGATGCCGACGATCAGGCCGGCCTCGAACACCTCACGGAAGACGATGATCAGCGCGGCGAGCACGATCTGGCTTACTTCACGACCAGCGCGCCGCGCGCGGTCTTTTCGTTGTATTCGTCGAAGAATTCGTAGCGGCCGGGTTTCTGCGCACGCACATTGATCACGGCGTCGGTGCCTGCAGCCACCACCTTCTCGACATGCAGCGTCTTGCTTTCGAACTCCATCGCCTTGGCATCGAGATTCTTGAGCTTGATGACGATGGCGGTATTGGCCGGCGCGGTGATCTCGGCCGGCGTGAATTTCTTGTCCTTGTAGCTGAGCGCAATCTCGGTGGCCTGCTGGGCGTGCGCCCCGCCGACCGCGAAGGCGGCTGCCGCGCAAAATGCGGCGGCGACGAAAGCTGATTTCAGAAATACCTTCGAGACAGACATGATCGGCTCTTTCAATGATGGGACGGAACAGGCCATCTCATACGCTGTTAGCGTACCCGCAGCTGCGAGGCAAAAAGACGCGCGCTGATTAAAGCGATTCTAAGTTGGCGGGGATGAGGATCAGGCCGCCCGACCATCGACCATCCGCGCGGCAACGCGGTCGCGCTTGATGAAGTGATGGTAGAGCGCCGCAAGGACGTGGATCACGACCAGGGCGATCAGCAGATAGGCGCCATAAATGTGCCAGTCCTCGTAAAAATCGGCACTGGCCTTGTTGGTCGAGGTGAATTGCGGCACGCGAAACAGCCCGAACCAACTGGCATAGTCGGGCTTGTGGGCGCCGGAATGCGCCCAGCCAAGCACCGCGACCACCATGGTGACGAGGTACAGCGCCCAGTGGTTGGTGCGGGCTGCAATCCGCTCCCAGCGCGGCGCATCCACCGGCGGCGCCGGTACCGGATGGATGGCGCGCCAGATCAACCGCGCCGCCATCAGCAACAGGATGACATAACCGATATCGGCATGGATGGAGCGGTGGAAGAACCGGTCCGGCCGCGCCACGATGTGGTTCATCCACCAGCCGTAGGCCAGCATGAAGATGATGGCGAGGCCGAGAATCCAGTGCAACGCACGCGACACGCTGCCCCAGCCGGTGGTGGTATTCGAGATCATGACAGCCCTTCAATCCGCTTCGCCGCAGGTAAGGCCATGACTTTGCCTCCCGAACAAGACATCACGGATGCGAATCCATCACGAATCTGTTTGGAATCGTTCCAGATCGACTGAGAGGACACGAGACGGTTCTGTTCGACCGTGATCGCCAGCCCTCTGCAAAACAACCGGCTTGTAACCAGGACTGCGATAGGATCGCCCAGATGTCCCAGCCATCGACCGTTCTCGTTTTCGACACCGGGCTCGGCGGCCTCACGGTGCTGCGGGAGATCGTCAAGACACGCCCCGATGCCCACTATGTCTATGTCGCCGACGACGCCTATTTTCCATATGGCCAGTATAGCGAGGACGTCATCATCGCCCGCGCGGTGCCGCTGATCGGCGAGTTGATCGCCGCGCATGCGCCGGACCTCGTGGTGATCGCCTGCAACACCGTCTCGACGCTGGTGATGACGCATCTGCGCGCTGCGTACCAGGTGCCGTTCGTCGGCACCGTCCCCGCCATCAAGCCGGCCTGCGCGCGCTCGACCAACAAGCTGATCTCGGTGCTTGGCACCAAGGGCACGGTAAAGCGCGAATACACACATGAGCTGATCCGGGATTTCGCGCAGGGCTGCCAGGTCACGCTGGTGGGTTCGGCCGATTTGGCCTCGCTGGCCGAGGCGGAATTGAGCGGTGAAGCGATCAGCGACGACGCCATCTGGGCCGAGATTGCACCGTCCTTTGTCGGCGACACCGACGACGACAGCGCCCGCACCGACACCGTGGTGCTGGCCTGCACGCATTATCCGCTGCTGATGGACCGGCTGGTTGCGCTCGCGCCGTGGCCGGTCGACTGGGTCGATCCGGCGCCGGCCATCGCGCGACGTGTCGCGGATCTGCTCGGTCGTGGCAGCGGCGAGGCCGGGCGTGCCGGCGCCGAAATGGTCTTTACGTCGGGACGGCGGCACGCCGCGATCGAAACACTGGTGCCGTTTTTCGGCGGACGCATTCCGGCCTAGCCGACTTTCCATGCTTTTATCCCGCTGCTAGTTTCAGCCGACACACGAGCACCGGAGTTATCCGAATTGACGTCCACGACACCCGCGCCGCTCAACCGCCTGCGCCAGCTCTGGCGGGAGGGACGCCCGACATTCGGGGCGATCGCGACGATACCCAGCATCCAGACGGTGCAGATCATGGCCCGTTCGGGGCTCGACTGGATCATTGTCGATCTCGAGCATGGTCCGATCGATCTCGGCTCCGCGCATGGGATGATCATCGCCACCTCCGGCACGCCCTGCGTGCCGCTGGCGCGGATTGCCGCCAACGAACCCTGGCTTGCCAAAGCGCCGATGGATATCGGCGCGCTCGGCATCAATTTTCCGATGATCTGCACTGCGACGGACGCCGGGAAGGCGGTGCGCAGCGTGCGCTACCCGCCGCGCGGCGACCGGTTGTGGGGACCGTTCCACGCCCCGTTTCGCTGGGGCGTCTCGATGCCCGACTACATGGCGACCGCGGATGACGACATGATCTGCATGATCACCATCGAGCATGTCGACGCGGTCGAGAACATCGACGCCATCATGGCGACGCCCGGCATCGACGTCGCCGTGATCGGACCCGGCGATCTCGCCACCAGCATCAACAAACGCGGCCGCCCCGACGATCCCGAGGTTCTGGCCCTGATGGCGCGCGCCGAGGCCGGCATCCTCAAAAGCGGTGTGCCGATCGGCGGCGTGGCGCGTACCGCCGAACAAGCCAACCGGATGATCGACCGCGGCTATCTGGCGCTGGCGCTCGGCTTCGACTGGTCGCTGTTCCAGCGCGGCATCGCGGCGAGTTTCGAGGGCATCAAGCGCTGACGCCCCTCCTCGAACCGATCAGCTAATCCCGGAAGCTGAAGCGGGCGCGGTAATCCTGCGGGGTGGCGGCGAGCAGGCGCAGGAAGCTGCGCCGCATGGTTTCTTCCGAACCGAAGCCGCAACGCTGCGAGATCCGCTTGACCGGCAGGCGTGACTCCGACAGCAACTGCCGCGCCGCTTCCACCCGCAGCCGCTCCACCGCGCGGCCCGGCGTCAGGCCGGTCGCCTCGGCATAATGCCGGCTGAAGCTGCGCTCGCTCATCCCAGCCCGGCTCGCCAGCACCGGAAGCGAAAGTTCATCGCCCAGGTGCCTGGCGATCCAATCATGCAGCGCGCCGAATTTGTCGTCGGCCGCCTGCAGCGACAGCGCCGCGCTGAACTGCGCCTGCCCGCCCGGTCGCTTGAGAAACACCACCAGATAGCGGGCGACGGCCAGCGCCGCGCTGCGGCCCAGATCCTGTTCCACCAGCGCCAGCGCCAGATCGATGCCGGCCGTGACGCCGGCCGAGGTCCAGACCGGTCCATCGCGCACGAAGATCGGATCGGACTCGACGCGCACGGCGGGAAAGCGCCGGGCCAGCTCGGTACAGAATGACCAGTGGGTTGCCGCGCGACGCCCGTCCAGCGCACCGGATGCCGCGAGCAGAAACGCCCCGGTGCAGACGGACGCAACACGGTCTGCCTGCTTCGCCCGCTGGCGTACCCACTCGACCAGCAGCGGATCAGCGACCGCCGCTTCGACGCCCGGCCCGCCGGCGACCACCAGCGTGTGCAACGCCTCGCCCATCGGCGGCAGCGGCGTCGCGGCAAGTCCGAGCCCCGCCGAGGTCGTCACGCCTTGACCGCTTCCCCGACCGCCTTGCGCCACGACTCGCAGCGCATAAGGCGGCGTTCTCCCCGCCCCGGTCGCGAGATCGTTGGCGGAAGCGAACACCTGAAGCGGCCCCGTGACATCGAGCAGCTGCACCGATGGATAGGCGAGCACCTCGATGACGCGAACGGCGCCTGGCGGAGAACGAGGGGTCTTTGGCATTTCCGCCAGAGCCTGCCCGAGCGGAGTCGTCTTGTCCATGCCGGCGACGCGGCTCACTTCAATTCCAGCCATTTCGATCTCTTTGGTCGACCTAGCCGAGCGCCGCCACCAGCGCTTCGGCGCTGCGTCCGTTGGCAATGGTTGCCGCGCGCGCCTGCCAATGCGTGCCGCCGATACGTGCAAAGGCATGGTCGGCATCCGGATAGACGTAGGCATGGGCGTGCTTGTGGCCCTGCAGCGCCGCCACGACCTTGGCCCGGCCTGCCGATGGGAAGAACTCGTCCTGGTCGGCGATATGCAGCAGCAGCGGCGCGCGGACGGCCTCGATGCCATCGAGCACGCTGTCCAGTCCGACCCCGTAGTAAGACACGTTCACCTCGGCGTCGGAACGCAGTGCCATCATCATCGCCAATCGCCCGCCCAGGCAGTAGCCGAGCGTACCGACCCGGCCGTTGCCGCCCGGCACGCCGCGCGCGACAGCGACGGTGGCTTTCAGGTCTTCGATGCCCTTGTCCTGGTCGAAGGCGTTCATCAGCGCCAGCGCCTCCTTCCACTCCGCTTCCGACTTGTCGGTCAGGTCGACGCCGGGGCGCAGCCGCCAGAACAGGTCCGGCGCA
>JAQGJF010000749.1 GCA_028290765.1 Tardiphaga sp. | reverse complement strand
CCGCGCATCGGCACTGCTCGAGGCGGCGTCATGCAGGCGCCGCAGATCGCTGCTGACGCCGGAAATCCCCAAAAGGCCGGAACGGTGATCGATCAGATCTTCGAGCGCGGACGCGTCGAACAGCTTCTCACGCATCAGATAGATCAGGACGCCCGGGTCGAGATCACCGCTTCGCGTGCCCATCAACACCCCACCCGACGGCGTCAGGCCCATGCTGGTATCGATCGACTTGCCGCCCTTGACCGCGGTGACGCTGGCGCCGTTGCCGAGATGGGCGACGATCAAGCGGTCCGGCAGATCGCCGGCCAACTGATGCAGGATTGATTCGCATGAAAGTCCGTGAAAGCCGTAACGCTGGATGCCCTCCGATCGCCATTGTTTCGGAATCGGCAACACGCGGGCGACATCGGGCAGATCGGCATGAAATGTCGTGTCGAAACATGCCAGCTGCGGAAGCCCGGGAAAGTGTTCCTGCGCGAATCGGATCACCGATAGGGCCGCCGGCGTATGCAGCGGCGCGAAGGCGGTCGCGGCTTCCAGTTGAGCCAGCACCGCATCATCAATCGGGCAATGCTGCCGCAACTTCGGTCCGCCATGCACGATGCGGTGCCCGATGGCGTCCGGCGGCGGCATTTGGCTGTCGGTGAGCAATTGTCCGATGCGGATGATGGCGTCGCGCTGGTTGGCAATCGGTAAGGCGTCGGACGGCAGCGCCTGGTTACGCGAATCGCGGGCATGAAACCGGCCAGCCTGGTCGCCGATTGATTCCGCTTCGCCGGTGAGCAGCAGTTCGGTGCGTGAAGCGCTGGCGCGATACAAGCCGAATTTGAGCGAGGACGAGCCGCAGTTCAGTGCGAGAATGATCGACACCGGCAGGGCCTGCATCATGAGATCTCCGGCGGCACGGCGGTCAGGCGCTCCAGCGCCAGTCGCGGACTTCAGGCATGTCATCGCCATGCTCGCTGATATAAAGCTTGTGGCGCTCCATATCGGTCCAATATCGCGCCGTCGCCTTCTCGACCTGATCGCTCAGTCTCGGAATGCGCTTGATGGCGTCCAGCGCCAGCTGATAGCGGTCGAGATTGTTCAATACCACCATATCGAACGGCGTTGTGGTGGTGCCCTCTTCCTTGTAGCCGCGGACGTGGATGTTGTCGTGGTTGCGCCGCCGGTAGGTGAGCTTGTGGATCATCGCGGGATAGCCGTGGTAGGCGAAGATCACGGGTTTGTCGGTGGTGAACAGCTCGTCGAAATCCTGGTCTTCCAGGCCATGGGGGTGTTCAGAGTGCGGCTGCAGCACCATCAGGTCGACGACGTTGACGACCCGGATGCGGATATCCGGGACATAGTTTCGCAGCAGCGTCACCGCCGCCAGCGTCTCGAGGGTCGGCACGTCGCCGGCGCAGGCCATCACCACGTCGGGTTCGCCGGGCTCAACGCTGGCCCATGGCCAGATGCCGGCGCCGGCGGTGCAATGGCGAACCGCCGCGTCGATGTCGAGCCATTGCCACTCCGGCTGCTTTCCGGCGACGATCAGGTTGATGTAGTTGCGGCTGCGCAGACAGTGATCCGCGACCGATAGCAGGCAATTTGCGTCGGGCGGCAGATAGATGCGCACAACGTCGGCTTTCTTGTTCGCGACATGATCAATGAAGCCGGGGTCCTGGTGCGAGAAGCCGTTGTGGTCCTGTCGCCAGACATGGGACGTCAGCAGGTAGTTCAGCGACGCGATCGGCTTGCGCCACGGGATGGTCTTGCTGACCTTCAGCCATTTGGCATGCTGATTGAACATCGAGTCGATGATGTGGATGAACGCCTCGTAGCAGGAGAACAGGCCGTGGCGTCCGGTCAGCAGATAGCCCTCGAGCCAGCCTTCGCACATGTGCTCGCTGAGAATCTCCATGACGCGACCGTCGGCGCTGAGATCGATATCGACCGGCTCGACGTCGGCCATCCATTCCTTGCCGGAAACTTCGAACACCGCCTCCAGCCGGTTCGACGCCGTCTCGTCCGGCCCGAACAGCCGGAAATTCTTCTTGGCGAGACTGAGCTTCATCACGTCGCGCAGATATGTTCCGAACACCCGGGTCGCTTCCGCCCGGACGCTGCCGGGCTTAGAGACCTTCACGGCGTAATCGTGGAAGTGCGGCATCGAGAGCGGTTGCAGCAATTCGCCGCCATTGGCATGCGGATTGGAGCCCATGCGGCGATGGCCGGTCGGCGCCAGGGCGGCAAACTCTTCGCGGAACTTGCCGTGCTGGTCGAACAATTCCTGCGGCCGGTAGCTCCGCAGCCAGGTTTCGAGCTGGACGATATGCTCGGGATTCTTGAAATCTGCGATCGGAACCTGGTGCGCGCGCCAGGTGCCCTCGACTGGTTTTCCGTCGACGAATTTCGGTCCGGTCCAGCCCTTGGGCGTGCGAAACACGATCATCGGCCAGCGCGGACGCTCCACGGTCGCACCGGCCGATCGCGCCGTAGTCTGGATGTGACGAATTTGAACCAGGATTCTGTCCAGCGTTCCGGCAAGACTCTGATGCACCAGCGCAGGATCGTCGCCCTCGACAAAATGCGGGTCATAGCCGTATCCGCGCAGCAGCTCCGTGAGTTCCTGGCGGCTGATGCGCGCCAGCACCGTCGGATTGGCGATCTTGAACCCGTTGAGATGCAGGATCGGCAGCACCGCGCCGTCGCGCGCGGGATTGAGGAATTTGTTGGAGTGCCAGCTGGCGGCGAGGGCGCCGGTTTCGGCCTCGCCATCGCCGACGATGCAACTGACGATCAGATCCGGATTGTCGAAGGCGGCGCCATAGGCATGGGCCAGCGAATAACCCAGTTCGCCACCTTCATGGATCGAGCCGGGTGTCTCCGGCGAGACGTGGCTGGGGATTCCGTAGGGCCAGGAGAACTGGCGAAACAGCCGTTGCAGTCCATTGCGGTTGCGTTCGATCGCCGGATAATGCTCGGTATACGATCCTTCCAGATAGCTGTGCGCCACCAGGCCCGGACCACCATGTCCCGGA
>JAQGJF010000719.1 GCA_028290765.1 Tardiphaga sp. | reverse complement strand
TTCTAGGCGCGATGAGAGCGATTGTGAACGTAGCGCGAGAGAACTTCCTTGCCGGAGCCGGAATCGCCGGTGATCATCACCGAAGCGTCGGAGCCGGCGATTTGCTGCGCGAGCTTGATGACTTTCGCCATCGCTTCGTCGCGATAGATCAGGTCGCGCGAGTCGTTGGCCACTGCGGCGAGCACCGCGGCGATCAGCTCCGGGTCGGGCGGCAGCGGGATGTATTCCTTGGCGCCGGCGTGGATGGCGGCGACCGCGGCGCGGGCGTCGCTGGTGATGCCGCAGGCGACGATCGGCACGTGAATGTGTTCGGCTTCGAGCCGCATTACGAGGTCACGGATATCCAGCGCGACATCGACCAGCAGCAGGTCGGCGCCCTTGCCACCACGCAGCACGCGCATGGCCTGTTCGTGGTCCTCGGCGTGAACGACGGAGGCGCCGTTGTCCATGGCGATCTTGGTTGCCGTCGTTAGCTGGCCCTTCAATGTGCCAACGATGAGAAGCCGCATGTTTTTCTCCTGTTATTGAAGTCCGCGCAGTTGGTACGCCGGATCGTTACTGGTTTTTAGGCGCGTTCCGCCTTGATGATTTCCGTCATGGTCACGCCGAGTTTTTCTTCCACGAGGACGACCTCGCCCCGTGCCACCAGGCGATTGTTGACGTAGATATCGATCGCTTCGCCGACGCGGCGGTCGAGTTCGAGCACGGTGCCCGGCCCAAGCTTCAATAGCTCGCCGACGTCCATCTTCGAACGGCCGAGCACGGCGGAGACCTGAACCGGCACGTCAAACACCGCTTCGAGGTCGGCGGCAATGCGCGCGACCTGCTCGTCGTCATTGTATCCGACGTCCGCGAGCGGCGCCGTGTCGGGCGCATTGAGGTCCGGAAGCGGGACCTGGCTGTCATTATCACTCATGGTTCAGTCCTCATGGCGCGGCGTTACCGGCCTGATTGCGGGACGCCATGTAGCGCCCGACGAGTTCATTGATCTTGGCCTCGATGGAAGCGCGATCGAGTACCACGCCGCCGTCGGCCCACTCGATCTTGCAGTCGCCGGTGGCGATGTCCGGTTCGGCCAGGATGACGAGGCGGCCCTGGAAGCCGCTTTGCTTGGCCATCGCCTCGACGCGTTCCCGCGCGGCGTCGTAGATCTGGTCGTTGATCCGCACCACCAGATGCGGCGTCGACACCAGATGACGGAAGCAGTCGCTGACCAGCGCTTCGATTTCGGCCAGCGGCTCGACGGCCACCAGCTCGTTGCAGAGCTTGCGCGCCACGGAAACGGCGACATCGACCGCTTCGGTCTCCATCCGGGTCTCGATGCCGGCGAACCGGGTCGCGATGGTCTGGATAGCGTTGCCGATGTCCGCAAGCGCCTGGGCCGAGCGGCGGTCGCTTTCCGCCTTGGCTTCGCGCTGCGCGGCTTCGAACCCGGTGCGGTAGCCGCGGGCCTCGGCGGCCGCGACCTGCTCGGCGATTTCGGCCGACGTCGCCGCCTTCTGCCGGGCGCTGTCCGGCGCCGAAAAGTCGAGATCGAACAGGAATTTTGCGGGACCACCCATCAGTACACCAGCTCGTCGTCGGCGCGGTTCTTGGTCAGCATGATTTCACCCTTGGCCGCGAGATCCTTGGCCAGATTGACGAGCAGCGCCTGCGCCTCGTCGACGTCGCGCAGCCGGACCGGTCCGAGTGCCGCCATATCGTCGAGCAGCATTTTTCCGGCGCGGGAGGACATGTTGCCGAGGAAGAAGGCGCGGATCTCTTCGTTGGCGCTCTTGAGCGCGACGCCGAGCTTGTCCTTGTCGACGTTGCGCATCAGGGTTTGCGCCGATGCCGCATCGAGCTTCACCAGGTCGTCGAAGGTGAACATCAGCGCCTTGATGCGTTCGGCGGATTCGCGGTTGTCCTCTTCCAGCGAGGTAATGAACCGGGTTTCGGTCTGACGGTCGAAATTGTTGAAGATTTCCGCCATCACTTCGTGGGCGTCGCGGCGACGGGTCTGCGACAGATTGGACATGAATTCGGTGCGCAGCGTCTGTTCGACGCGCTCGATCACTTCCTTCTGCACCGCTTCCATCCGCAGCATCCGGCTGACGACGTCGAGCGCCATGTCCTCGGGCAGGATCGCCAGCACCCTGGCGGCGTGCTCGGGCTTCAGCTTCGACAGCACCACCGCGGTGGTCTGCGGATATTCGTTCTTGAGGTAGTTGGCGAGCACTTCTTCCTGAACGTTGGATAGCTTTTCCCACATGTTGCGGCCCGCCGGGCCGCGGATCTCTTCCATGATGCCGGTGACGCGGTCGCCGGGCAGGTATTGCTGCAGCAGCCGTTCGGTCGCATCGAACGTTCCCATCAGGGCGCCGGACGCCGACATCCGCGACACGAATTCGAGCAGCAGGTCCTCGACCACTTCCACCTCGACGGTGCCGAGCGACGACATCACCAGCGACAGGTCCTTCACTTCATCGTCGTCGAGCAGCGCCCAGACCTTGCCGCCATATTGCTCGCCGAGCGCCAGCATCAGGATGGCGGCGCGTTTCGGACCGCTCAGCGGCTTGCTGGCCGGACGGCTGCCCTGGCGTGCCGCGAGTTGCGCGACGACGGTGGCGATATCTGTGCTGTTCGGATCGGCCATCAGGTCGCGGGCTCCGAGAGCCATTGACGCACAATGGCGGCGGTTTCGTTCGGGTTGCGGTCAGCCAGTTCGCCGACGCGGTGCACTGACTGGGCGTGGACCTGGCCCTGGACCTGGGCGACGTCGATGGCGGTTGGGGGGCCATTGGGAATCAGAAGCTGGCCATCGGGACCGGTGCCGTCGGCCAGCGCCGGAAGTGCCGCGACTTCGGGAACCGGTTCGGACGCCAGGATGCGCTTGACCAGCGGCCGGATGACCATGAACATCACCACCAGACCCAGCAGCATCATGACTGCGAGTTCGATCACGTACATCACATCGTCCTTGGTGAACTGCAGCATTCCGAGCCAGCCCGTGGGTTCGGCAACCGGAACCACCGCCGGCCCCTCGGCAAATTTCAGGTTGACGACCTCGATCTGATCGCCGCGCTTCTGGTCGAAGCCGATCGCGGAGCGCACCAGCGCCGCGATGCGGTCGAGCTGGTCCTTGGTGCGCTCCTGATAGACCAGCTCGCCTTTTTCGTTCTTGGAATAGATTCCGTCGACCAGCACGGCAACCGAGATGCGATTGACCCGTCCGGCCTCGGTCACTTCGGTCTTGGTGGTGCGGGAAATCTCGTAATTGTTGGTTTCTTCGCTCTTCTTGCTCTGGTCGCGGCCGGCCGCCGCGCCATCCTGAGTTTGATTGCCGGGCAGCTCGTTATTCACCGTCACCTGGCCGTCCCGCCCGGCGGTCAAGGTGGATTCCTCGCGCGAT
>JAQGJF010000692.1 GCA_028290765.1 Tardiphaga sp. | reverse complement strand
TCGATCACAAAGCTCTCGCCGACCGTGCCGAGGAACGCCGCGAAGATCGCAAGATAAGCGCGCTGCCAGGGCACGCGCACGAAGACGTGGCGGAATCCCATGATCACCGTGACGAACACCAGCGCCGGATAGCAGACGCCGGAGAGCCAGCCGCCGGACATGAATGCGTTCAGGTAGGAATTGTGGGTGTCTTCGGGGAAGTAATTGTGGAACTGCAGCGGTCCGATCCCGAACGGTAGGTCGAGCGCCATCTCGGCGCCGAGGATATGGCGGCCGAATCGACCAAAGCGGCCCTCGTCATAGCTCTGGTCGAAGCTGGCGCGCTGCTTGAACATGTCGGCGATGGAGTCGAATGACAGCAGCACGGCAACCAGCATCGCTGCCAGGATAACGGCAACCACCGCCATCACGATGATGCGCGAGCGCTGCGCCTGCGAGCGGCTGGTCACCACCATCAGCGCCAGCATGAAGCCCGAGGTGAGGACGAGCCCGCCCCAGGCGGCGCGGGAAAATGCCAGCAGGATCGCCAGCGACATGATGCCGAAGGCGATGGTGTTGCGGAACGACTTTCCGAACTTGTCGGAGACGACGCTTTGCAGCACGAACAGCGCCGGCAGGATCAGGAACGCGCCGAGCACGTTGGGATCCTTGAAGGTGCCGCTGGCGCGCTCATACAGCGTGAACAGGTCATGTCCGCCCGGGATAAGGCTGAAATAACCAACAAGTGCTGCCGTCGAGGCCATCATCGCGCCGACGACCAGGCCGCGGCGGAGCATGTCGAGCCGGGCTTCGGTATCCTCGGACAGCACCATCGCGAAAAACACCACGGTCACCGCCATGTACCAGGACGTCGCGATCCAGGTCGAAACCTCGGATTTGTCCAGGAAGGGAATGGCGCCGATGGTGTAGCCGACATTGAGCAGGACCAGCAGCAGCAGCAGCGGCATGAACACCAGCCGCAGCCGCAAGCCGGTGGCGAAGAAGATGACGGCGGCCGTCAGCGTCATCAGCTCATAGGGGCTGGGCTCGATGAAGACGATGGCGCCGGAGGCGCCGACCAGCCACATCAGCGCGCGCTGCAACGCCAGCACGCCCGGCGGCGCGGCCGTCATCGATGGAAGCGAACTTTCGGCTATCGCCGCATACGCCATCACACACTCGCACTACACAACACTAAAACACTAAGACCGTCACTTCCGTCATTGCGAGGAGCGCTTGCGACGAAGCAATCCATTCTTTCTTTGCGCGGTGAGATGGATTGCTTCGCTGCGCTCGCAATGACGTTGATAGGTCGTATGATCAATCAATAGGCGTTCTCGTTCTTCGTCATCAGCGCCAACGGCGTCTTGAGCAGAATGAAGAGGTCGAACAGCACCGACCAGTTCTCGATGTAATACAGGTCGAACTCGACGCGTTTCTGGATCTTTTCCTCGCTGTCGACTTCGCCGCGCCAGCCGTTGATCTGGGCCCAGCCGGTGATGCCCGGCTTGACGCGGTGGCGTGCGAAATAGCCGTCGACGGCCTCGTCGAACAGGCGGCTCTGCAGCTTGCCCTGCACCGCGTGCGGACGCGGCCCGACCAGCGACAGATTGCCCTTGAAGACCACGTTGAACAGTTGCGGAAGCTCGTCGAGGCTGCTTTTGCGGATGAAGCGGCCGACGCGGGTGACGCGGCTGTCGTTCTTGGTCACCACCTTGGCCGCCAGCGGGTCGGCCTGGTCGTGATAGAGCGAGCGGAACTTGAAGACATCGATCCGCTCGTTGTTGAAGCCGAAACGCTTCTGGCGGAACAGCACCGGCCCCGGGCTGTCGAGTTTGATCGCGAGCGCCACCAGCGCCATCACCGGCGACGCCAGCACCAGGATGAGGATGCCGACGACGCGGTCGAACAGCCACTTCATCACCAGGTCCCAATCGGTGATCGGGGCCTCGAACACGTCGAGGGTCGGGACCTTGCCGAGGTAGGAATAGGAGCGGGGGCGGAAGCGGAGCTTGTTGGTGTGGGCGGAGAGCCGGATATCGACCGGCAGCACCCACAGCTTCTTCAGCATTTCGAGAATGCGGGTTTCGGCCGAAATCGGCAGCGCGAACAGCACGAGGTCGATGCGGGTGCGCCGCGCGAACTCGACGATGTCGTCGACCTTGCCGAGCTTGGGGCTGCCGGCGCAGGTGTCGAGCGCGCGGGAATCGTTGCGGTCGTCGAAGACGCCGAGCACGTCGAGGTCGGAATCTTCCTGGACGTTGAGAAGCTCGATCAGCTTTTCGCCGTTCTCGTCGGCGCCGACGACGATGGTGCGGCGGTCCAGCCGGCCGTCGCGCGCCCAGCGCCGGACCAGCGCGCGCAATGCAATCCGCTCGACGACGAGCGTCCCCAGTCCGACAAAGAAGAATGCCGCGAGCCAGAGGCGGGATACCGCGTCGCCGAGCTTGGCGAAAAACGACGCGCCGATGAACAGCAGGAATACGAAAGCCCAGGACGACACCATCCGGGTCATCTGGCGGAGCTGGCCGCGAAAAATCTGCACCTGGTAGATGTCGGAGGCCTGGAAGCAGATCACCGCCGCGATGCTCATGCCGACGATAGCCGCCACATAGTTCCAGTTGAATCCGTCCATCCGCGCGACGTAGCCGAGGTAGAGCGCGACGCCGACCAGGGTCAGGAGCAGGAAATCCGCGACCCGAACGCCGCCGGCGATCACGACGGGCGAATAGGCAGCCTGGACTTTCTGGTTGGTGACATGGAGGGCGGCCGGGGACAGCCGGCGCCGCCGTTCGACCGGAGGCCGATCACCGGCGGTCGCTGCCGCGGTAGCGGCGGCCGTCTCCATCATTGAGCGAACGTTGATCGGTTCCACGTTGCGAGTCCGTGTTGTCCGTGTGCGCACAAGTAGAAATGCGCTCGCCGAGGCGGAAGGCCTCAGCCCGTGGATTTATCGGACAAATCGGAACAATTGGTTACACCGGTAAATAACGGTTAACGGTTGGCAAATGCCTCGCGATAACCGGCGAGGACGCCCTCGACCATCGACTTCTGCGAGAAGTGCGTAAAGATCCGTTCGCGGAGCGATCTGGCGCGCTCGACGGCGATCGCCGGATCGTCGATCGCGGTTTCGATCGCATCGGCCATCGCGCCGACGATACTGGGCGCGAACAGCGCGTCGGTGTATGGGCCGAAAATTTCGGGGATGCCGCCGACGCCGGCGGCCACCATGGGAATGCCGGCGGCCGCGGCCTCGATCACCACATAGGGCATCGAATCGCCGCGCGACGGCACCACCAGCAGCCGGCCCTTGGAAAAGCCAAAGCGCGCTTTGACATGGCCGATGAAGCGCACCGCCTCGGTCAATTCCAGCCGCTGGATCTGCGCCTTGAGCGCTGCCGTCTCCTCGCCGTCGCCGGCAAGGGTCAGCGTCACCGGTTTGCCGTCGGCGCGCAGCCGCGCCACCGCGTCGATCAGCAGATCGGCGCCCTTGATGTGACGGAACTCGCCGACATAGACGATGTCGGTGGCGTCGTCGGCCAGTGTCACGGGATCGAACTCGCTGGCGGTCACGCCGTTGAAGACGCAGCGTACCAGGCCGGCAGGCGTGCCGATGATGCGCTGATAGGTATCGCGCGCGAACGCGCTTTCGAACAGGAACAGCTCGGTGCTGCCCATCAGCGCGCGCTCGAGCCGGCTGTAGAAGGCGCCTTTCAGCGAGGTCGGCGGATAGTGCAGCGAGCCGCCATGGGGCGTGTAGACCCGGATGCTGGTTTTCGAGCGCGGCCGCATCCGGAGGAACGCGCCGGCCTTGGCGCCATGCCCATGCAGGACGTCCGGTTTCAGCTTGTGGATCAGGTTCGTAAAACGTTGCCAGACCAAGAGGTCGGTCGGATAGGGCTCGCGACGTATCGCCAGGCGATGGACGCCGAGCGTCAGCCGCGGCGCGATCTCCGCGAGAGCCGCTTCGGCACGCCCGCCGCCAGTGAGGCTGTCGGCGAGAATGCCGACATGATGGCCGCGGTCGGCCTGGCCGTTGGCGACATCGATAATGTGACGGAAGATTCCACCCACCGGGGCGCGAACCGCGTGAAGGATGCGAAGCGGCGCGTCTGGCGTCGTTGACATGATCAGAACCAGCGTTCGCCGACGAGGACGGTATCGCCGGGGCTGAGCGGCGTGCCGAGCGGCACGATGGCGCGGATCGAACCGCCCGGGTCGGTATGGGTGAGGGTAACGACGTC
>JAQGJF010000682.1 GCA_028290765.1 Tardiphaga sp. | reverse complement strand
ATGTTGTCCTTGACCCAGCGCTTGCTGCGGATCATCGGAAAATTGCGCCACATCGAGCGGTTGGTCTGCAGCCGGTGGTCCTTCAGGAACCAGCCGAAGATGTCCTCCATCCGCTCGGCGGATTCCTGCTCGCTCAGGCCTTCGAGGCCGGCGCGGGCAAACGTCTCGGGGTCGGTCTCGAACACCCAGGTCGAGCGGCCGGCTTCGTACTGGTAGGCGTGGGCGATGAACGGACCCCACTCGGTCTCCTCGAAGATGAAGGTGAAGGCATCGAGCGGCCGGGTCGATCCCATCCAGGAGAACTTGTTGGAGCGCAGGTCGATCTCGGGCTGGAAGTGCGCCGCGAACTTGTCACGGAAGCGGCTGTTGATGCCGTCGGCCAGCACGATCAGGTCGGCATCGCCAAAGCGAGACTCGTCCTCGATGTCGGCTTCGAACAGCAGCGTGACGCCGAGTTCGCGGGCGCGCTCCTGCAGGATCAAGAGCAGCATGCGCCGCGAGCAGCCGCAGAACCCGTTGCCGCCGACCCGGTGCACGGTGCCGCGGAAATGCACGGCGATGTCGTCCCAATAGGCGAATTCCTGGGTGATGCGGCGATAGCTCGGCGGATCGTATTTCTCGAAATTGTCGAGCGTGGCATCGGAGAATACCACGCCGAAGCCGAAGGTGTCGTCGGCGCGGTTGCGCTCATACACCGTGATCTCGGCCTGCGGCCGCTGCTTCTTCAGCAGGATCGCCGCATAGAGACCGTCGGGGCCGCCACCGATGATCGCGATCTTCATGAGAGCCTCCGCAGACGCCGTGCCGATCGGAATGCTTTAACCCTAAAACAATTTTCCGGCAAGGCCCCCGTGCGGTCGCGCCGCGCCTACCACCTCATCCTGAGGAGCCGCGCCCTTGCGCGGCGTCTCCCGCGACAACGGCGAAGCCGTTGCGCGTGGATGGGCCACACAATCCATGGTTCGAGACGCGCGCCAAGCGGCGCGCTCCTCACCATGAGGCCGTATATGGGGCCCCGGCGTGGCGGCGCCTCGCCTCACTCCGCGGCTTCCGCCTTGGAGCGGATCGGCGCGATCGGACGCCGCGCTTCGCCGGGCTCCAGGGTAAAATGCTGGTCGAGCGAATACCAGGGCGCCGCAAAGCCCCATTCGGCCGACGGCTGCTCGTGGCGCACATAATCGCCGAGCAGCGCGCGGGTGACGCCGAACTGCACGTCAGAATCGATGTGCGGATCATCCGGCGCATAGATCTGCGAGACCATGGTCTTGAAGCCGGGCTTGACGATCAGGAAATGGAGGTGCGACGGCCGGTAATGGTGGCGACGGGTGACGCGCACCAGGTCGCCGACCGGTCCGTCGATCGGAATCGGGTAGCCCGCCGGCTTCACGCTGCGGAAGTGAAACCGTCCGTTCTCGTCAGTGATGAATTTTCCGCGCAGATTCATCTCAGCCTGGGTCGGATCCTGGTTTTCGTAAAGGCCTTCCGGCGAGGAATGCCAGATATCGACCTCGGCCCCGGCGACGGGACGGCCCTCCCCGTCGGCAACGCTGGCATGCACGACGAGCGCCGGCCCCGGCGTCGGCGAGCGCACCAAAGTGTCGCCGCTGGCGCTGAGCGGCTGGTCGTCGCGCCAGAACGGCCCGAGCATGTTGGCCTGGGTTTCGGTCTGGCCGTTGTTGCCGTTGTTGAGCAGACAGACCAGCGCCGACAGGCCCAACGACCCGGCCATCAACACCGCTTCGTTATGCGACGGCGTCGTCTTCTGGCCCAGCGCCACGATGATCCCCGCCGCCTGCTGAAACTCGCGTTCGCTGAGGCGGACTTCGCGCACGAAACCGTGCAGATGCCGCACCAGCGCCAGCAGGATTTCGCGCAGCCGCGGGTCTTCGGTGCGGCTGAAGGCTTCGATGACGGCGTCGGTGACCTGCGCCTGATTTTCAATGATCATTTTTTCAACCCAATTGCAGAACCATGGATATAATGGCCAAAACACTGCCAACGTCCAGTACCGGAGGAATTCATCGATGCGAGAGGCTCCCGAGTCCCTGGTGAAGGGAAAGAACCGTCCATTCACCGGGGCCGAGTACCTCGAATCCCTACGCGACGGCCGTGAAGTGTATATCTATGGCGAGCGCGTCAAGGACGTCACCACCCATCCGGCGTTCCGCAATTCCGCCGTCTCCGTCGCCAAGCTCTATGATGCACTGCATGATGAAAAATCCAAGGCTGTTCTGACCACCGGGACCGACACCGGTTCCGGGGGCTACACTCACCGCTTCTTCAAGGTCGCCCACTCCAGCGCGGAGGTGATCCAGCAACGCGACGCCATCGCGGCCTGGGCCCGGATGTCCTATGGCTGGATGGGACGCACGCCGGACTACAAAGCGGCCTTCCTTAACACGCTCGGTGCCAATGCGGATTTCTACGGCAAGTTCGCCGGCAACGCGCGGGCCTGGCATGCCCGGGCCCAGGAGTCGGTGCTCTACGTCAATCACGCGCTGGTCAACCCGCCGATCGATCGCAGCAAGCCCGCCGAGGAGGTCAAGGACGTCTACATCTCGATCCAGAAGGAGACCGACTCCGGCATCTATGTGTCGGGCGCCAAGGTGGTGGCGACCAATTCGGCGCTGACGCACTACAATTTCCTCGGCCAGAACATGGGTCAGGATATTAATGACCCAAGCATGGTCGTGATGTTCATGGCGCCGATGGACACGCCGGGCATCAAGCTGATCTGCCGGACCTCCTATGAGATGGCGGCGGCGACGACCGGATCGGCATGGGACTATCCCTTGACCAGCCGGTTCGACGAGAACGACGCGATCTTCGTGTTCGACAACGCGTTCATCCCCTGGGAAAACGTGTTCATCCATCGCGACATCGAGAAGCTCAAACAGTTCTATCCACGCTCGGGCTTCGTCAACGGCTTCACCATGCAGGGCTGCACGCGGCTGGCGGTCAAGCTCGATTTCATCGCCGGCCTGCTCTACAAGGCGGCGCGCTCGACCGGCGTCGAGTATATTCGTGGGGTGCAGGCGCAGATCGGCGAGGTGATCGGCTGGCGCAATCTGTTCTGGGCCCTCACCGACGCGATGGCCTGCAATCCTGACAAATGGGTCGGCGACGCCGTGCTGCCGAACGGCCGGGCCGCCGTGGCCTATCGGCTGTTCGCCACCGAGGCCTATCCGGCGGTTCGTTCCATCGTCGAAAAGGTGATCGCCTCGGGGCTGATCTATCTGCCGAGCCACGCCCGCGACTTCAAGAATCCGGACATCGACAAATATCTGCAGCGTTATGTGCGCGGCTCCAACGGCATCGACTACAAGCAGCGCATCAAGGTCATGAAGCTTTTGTGGGATGCCGTCGGCACCGAGTTCGGCGCGCGCCATGAGCTGTATGAAATGAACTATGCGGGCAGTCACGAACTGGTCAGGCTGTTCGGGCTGCAGCACGCGCAGGCCTCCGGCTCGCTGAAGGAAATGGAGGCGCTGGTCGACCAGTGCATGGCCGATTACGACGAGGACGGCTGGAAAGACCCGGCCTATCACAGCGGACAAGACGTCTCGGTGCTGGACAAAATCCAAAGATAGCCAGCCGCAATCAACGAAACGGGCAAGGGGGAGAAACCGATGGCCTTGAAACGAACAACGTGGAAATTGTTGCTGGGCTTCGCGATGCTTGCGGTCTTCCATCCGAAGGTCGCGGACGCGCAGACGGTGGTCAAGATCGGCATCGTCAACAGCTTTTCGGGCTTTCTCGCCGCCCCCGGCGACGAGATGCAGAAGGGCATGGACCTCTATGCCAAGGAGCATACCAAGGACCTGCCCGAGGGCGTGCGCATCGAAATCATCAAGCGCGACGACGGCACCAGCCCCGAAGTCGGCAAGCGCGTGGCCCAGGAACTGATCACCCGTGACAAGGTGAATATCCTGCTCGGCGTGATGGGCTCGCCGATCGCCGCCGCGATCGCGCCATTGACCGCCGAAGCCAAGATTCCCCTGGTCCTCACCAACGCCGCCGGGGTTTCGATCCCGCGGATATCGCCCTATGTCGCCCGGGTGTCGTTCACGCAGTGGCAAACCGCCGTCCCGCTCGGCAAATGGGCCGCCCAGCAGGGCTGGAAAAAGGCCGTCACCGCGGTCAGCGACTTCATCCCCGGCCACGACGCCGAAAACGCCTTCAACAAGGGCTACACCGATGCCGGCGGCCAGGTGCTGAGCGCGATCCGCTTCCCGACCAACAATCCCGATTTCGCGCCATTCGTGCAGAAAGCCAAGGATGCCAAGCCCGACGTGCTGTTCATCTTCGTGCCGGGCGGCACCCAGGCCACCGCCATGATCAAGGCGATCAAGGATCTCGGGCTACGCGAAGCCGGCATCAACGTCGTCTCGACCCAGGACCTGGTGCCCGACGAGGAACTGCCCAACATGGGCGACGCACCGGTCGGCCTCGTCACCGCCGGCAACTACTCGACTGCCGCCAACCGTCCCGCCAATACCGCCTTCCTCGCCGCCTGGGCGCGTGAATATGGCCCGAAATCGACCGCCGACTTCTTTGCGGTCGGCGGCTGGGACGGCATGGCCGCGGTGTTCGACATCATCAAGCAGAGCAAGGGCAAGTTCACCGGCGACGAGGCGATGAGCGTGCTCAAGGGCTGGAAGAATCCCGACAGCCCACGCGGACCGATTTCGATCGATCCCGAGACCCGGGACATCGTGCAGAACATCTATATGCGCCGCACCGAGATGAAGGACGGCAAGCTCGTCAACACCGAGTTCGAGACGATCCCGAACGTCAAGGATCCGTGGAAGGAACTGAACCCGGCGAAATAGTTTAATGCCGGCCGCCCCGGACGCTCAGGTCATGCCGCATGGGTGAATTTGCATCCGCCGTCGTCAACGTGGCTTTTCACGGCCTGACGCTGGCCATGGTGCTGTATCTGATCTCGGTGGGTCTGTCGGTGACGATGGGCCTGATGGGCTTCGTCAACCTCGCACATGGCGCCTTCGCGATGGCCGGCGGCTACGTCATGACGACGCTGATGAACCGCTGGGGTCTGGATTTTCCGCTGGCGCTGTTCGGCGCCGTCGCCGTCGTCATGGCCGGAAGCCTGGTGCTCGAGCGGCTGTTGTACCGGCGGCTCTATGGCGGCGATGAACTCGACCAGGTTCTCCTCACCATGGGCCTGATCTTCGTATCGGTCGGCGCGGCAACCTATATCTGGGGGCCGCTGGCGCAGCCGATGCAGCCGCCGCCATTGCTGCGCGGCCAGATCGATGTGTTCGGCCGTTCACTGCCGGCCTATCGCAAATTCCTGATCGCCTGCGGGGCCATCATCGTCACGGTATTGTGGCTGGCGCTCGAGCGTACCCGGATGGGCGCGCAGCTGCGGGCCGCCGTCGACAATCTGCGCATGGCCGAGACCGTCGGCATCAACACCTCGCGGCTATTCGCGACCGCCTTCGCGCTCGGCAGCGGCCTTGCCGCGCTCGGCGGCGGGCTCGGCGCCGACCTCCTGGCGATTACGCCGGGCTACGCGCTCGACCATCTGGTCTACTTTTTGATCGTGGTCGCGGTGGGCGGGCTCGGCAGCATCCGGGGGCCGTTCTTCGCCGCGCTGGTGGTCGGAATAGCCGATACCGCGCTGAAATATTTCGTGCCTGAGTTCGGGGCCTTCTTCATCTATGCGCTGACGATGGCGATCCTGCTTCGTTACCCGCACGGCATCTTCGGCCGCGCATGAAAACTCCCTCCAATCGATCCGCCACCGATGCCGTGCCGATGCTGGACAATTTCGCGCGCCGCCATCGCCCCGATCCGCGCGAGGCGCTGCCCTGGATCGTCGCCGTGGTCGCCTATTTCGCCTTTCCGGATTATCTGGCACTGCAGGCCCAGATCCTCGCCACCATCGTGTTCGCGCTCTCGGTCGATCTGGTGCTCGGCTATGCCGGCATCGTGACGCTCGGTCACGCCGCTTTTTTTGGTGTCGGCGCCTACACCGCCGGACTGCTCGCCGCCAATGGCTGGGGCGAGCCGCTGTCGGGCCTCCTGGCCGCCGCACTGGCCGCCGGCATCATCGGCTTCGTGTCAGGATCGATCATCCTGCGAACCTCGGGTCTCACCTTGCTGATGCAGACCCTGGTGGTGGCGGCCATGCTCTATGAGCTGGCCAACAAGGCCGGCCGCTTCACCGGCGGCGCCGACGGCCTGCAGGGCATGCAGGTCTGGCCGATCTTCGGCCTGTTTCGTTTCGACATGTTCGGCCGCACCGCCTTTCTGTATTGCCTCGCCGTATTGTTTCTGTGCTGGCTGATCGTCCGCACCGTGGTGCATTCCGCCTTCGGCCGCTCGCTGACCGGCATTCGCGAAAACGTGCTGCGCATGCATGCGATCGGTGCGCCGGTCGATCGGCGAAAGATCCTGGTCTACACGCTGTCGGCGGCGCTGGCCGGCATCGCGGGAGCGCTGATCGCGCAGACGACGCAATTCGTCGGCCTCGGCACGCTGAGCCTCGAGCGCTCCGGCACCATCCTGATCATGCTGATCATCGGCGGCGTCGGGCAGCTCTATGGCGCCTTCATCGGCGTGCCGCTCTACATGATTGCGCAGGACCGCTTCGCCGCCATCGATCCGGTCTATTGGTATTTCTGGATCGGTCTGTTCATGGTGCTGCTGGTCTTGTTTGCCCGCGGCGGCGTGCTCGGTGTCGTCAGGCGATGGCGCGAGCGGAGCGCACGGAAATGACCGCCATCGAAACCATCGGGCTATGCAAGAATTTCGGCGGGCTCGTCGTCGCCGATGCCATCGACTTCCAGCTGGACGCGGGCGCCCGCCACGCCCTGATCGGTCCCAACGGCGCCGGCAAGACCACCTTCGTCAACCTGGTCTCGGGCGCATTGGCGCCGAGCTCCGGCGCGATCCGGCTGGCCGGCGAGGACATCACGACACTGCGCCAGTCCGAACGGGTCAAGCGCGGCCTGGTCCGCACCTTCCAGATCAATGCGCTGTTTCGCCGCCTCAGCGTGCTGGAGAACGTGACCCTGGCGATCGCCGAGCGTCAAGGTGTCGCCGGCGACTTCATCCGGCCGGCCGGCCGGCACCGGGCCGCGATCGACGAGGCGTATGCCCTGCTCGAACAACTCGGGCTGGCAGCGGAGGCGTTGAAACCGGTCGCGGATCTGGCCTATGGCCGGCAGCGCATGACCGAAATCGCGGTCGCGCTCAGCCTCAAGCCAAAGGTCCTGCTGCTGGACGAGCCGGCCGCCGGCGTTCCGACCGGAGAGGTCGGCACCATCATCGAGATCATCGAACGGCTGCCGGCCGATATCGCGGTGCTGTTGATCGAGCACGACATGGATCTGGTGTTTCGTGTCGCCAAGCATATCACCGTGCTAGTCGGCGGCCGTGTCCTGATTCAGGGGGCGCCCGACATTATCGCGCGCGACGCAAAAGTGCGCGAGGTCTATCTCGGCGAGCGCGGGCGACCATGATGGCGCAGGCAAATGAAGGCGCGGGTCTGGTGCTCTCGCAGGTGCGCGCCGGCTATGGCGAGACCATCGTGCTCAACGACATCTCGCTGTCGCTTGCGCCCGGCGCGAGCTTGAGCGTGCTCGGCCGCAACGGCGTCGGCAAGACGACGCTGCTGGCGACCATCATGGGCCGCACGAGACTCCATGGCGGCTCGATCGGCTTTCGCGATCGCGAGATCGGTGCCTGTCCGATCTATCAGCGCGCGGTGTTGGGCCTCGCGCTGGTGCCGCAGGAACGCGAAATCTTCCGCTCGCTCAGCGTCGAGGAAAATCTCACCGTCGGCGAACGCGCCGGCCGCTGGACGCTGGCCCGGGTCTACGACTTCTTTCCCTCGCTCGCCGCGCCGCTTCACGCCGGTTTGACTTTGCACGCATCGATTCCAGCGGTCCACTTCCGTTAGAGCAGCAAAACCCAAAAAAGTGAATATGATTTCGCTTTCAATTATCGGGGGGCC
>JAQGJF010000679.1 GCA_028290765.1 Tardiphaga sp. | reverse complement strand
TATTCCAAGGCGCAAAATATCAGCCGCAAGCTGCGCGCCGCCTACGACCAGGCGTTCGCCAAATACGACCTGCTGCTGATGCCGACCCTGCCGATGAAGGCGACCCCGCTGCCACCGCCGGACGCGCCGCGCGCCCTCTATCTGCAGCGCGCTTTCGAGATGATTGCGAACACCGCGCCGTTCGATGCCACGGGTCATCCGGCGATGACGCTTCCCTGCGGGATGATCGATGGCCTGCCGATCGGCCTGATGCTGATCGGCAAGCATTTTGACGAGTCGACGATCTATCGCGCCGCCGCCGCCTTCGAAGGCGCGGGCGACTGGAAGAAGATGTGAGGCAAGCCGATCCTGGCCGAAGCGCGGCCGAACACGATGAGTGGAGGCGACAATGGATTTAGGATTGAAGGGCAAGAACGTGCTCGTGACCGGCGGCAGCAAGGGCATTGGCCTTGCGATCGCCGAGCTGTTTGCGGATGAAGGCGCCAATGTCGCGATCTGCGCGCGCAACGCCGAAGGGGTGGACAAGGTCGTCAAGGCGTTGGCGGCAAAGAAGGTCAAGGCGTGGGGCAAGGGGATCGACGTTGCCGATCCCGATGCGCTCAAGCAATGGGTGGAGGGCGCCGCCGCCGAGCTCGGCGGCATCGACGCGATCGTCTGCAATGTCAGCGCGCTGGCGGTCGGCGACACGCCGGAAACCTGGGAAAAGTCGTTCCGGACCGACATGATGCACACGGTCAACTCGGTGGCGGCGGCGTTGCCGTATTTGGAAAAATCCAAAGCCGCCTCGGTCACCATCATCTCGAGCGTCTCCGGCTTCGAGGTCGATTTCGCCGCCGGCTCCTATGGTGCCTTCAAGGCGGCGCTGATCCATTACTCCAAGGGCTTGAGCAATCAACTGATCACCAAGGGCATCCGCGTCAATTCGGTGTCGCCGGGCAACACCTATTTCGAGGGTGGCATCTGGCAGAATATCGAACAGGGCGTGCCGGACTTGTTCAAGACGGCGATGGGATTGAATCCGACCGGAAAAATGGGAACCCCGCAGGAAGTCGCGGCGGGTGTCGTGTTCGTGGCCAGCCCGGTGGCGAGCCGGATATCGGGGACGAATTTGATCATCGATGGGGCATTGACCAAGGCGGTGTAGGCGCCATAGCGATCGAGCTGAAGCAGCCCATGTCGAAACCGACAACGGGTTGCTTTGTTGCGCTGGCGGAGGCCGCGCGGCATTAACGGAAACGAAACGACGAAATCGGCGCCGGGCAAGGCTGCCAAAAATCAACCACAATGGCGTTAGAAATCCGCGTTCTTTCCTCGTGGGGAACGAAAATGCGGAAAATTGCGGTGAGCTTGCTTAGTGCGGTCGTCGTCCTTTCGGTTTCGACGGCGCCGACGCTGGCCAAAAACAACAACGATACCAAAGCCGTCGAGTCCGACGAGAAACCGGCGTCATCATCGTGTGCGGCGTCGCAACTGGACTCGGACGGGACCTGGAAGACGATTCAATGCCGGGAGGTCGATTCCGGCGCCCAGGGCAAGGCAAAAGATCTTCGCTCGAAATAATGCTCCATTGGCTCGGAGCGCCTCGCGCGTGATGAAGGATGGACCGGGCCGATGCGTGTCGCGATAAATGCTATCCTGCATGGCAGCCGATTTTCAACGACGGGGTGCCCGGATGGATGACGACGAATTTCGGCTTTGGAGCCACAAGGCCGCCGACTGGGGCGTAGACTATCGTCGCGGCCTGCGCGATCGGCCGGTGCGCGCGCAGACCAAACCCGGCGCCATTTTCAATGCGATTCCGTCTGAGGCGCCCGAAGCACCGGAGCCGATGGATACCATCTTTGCGGACTTCGAGAACGTCCTGCTGCCTGGCATGACCCACTGGCAGCATCCGCGGTTTTTCGCCTACTTCCCCGCCAATGCGGCGCCGGCTTCGGTGATCGCGGAGCAATTCGTGTCGGCGATGGCCGCTCAATGCATGCTGTGGCAGACCTCGCCGGCGGCGACCGAACTCGAAACCCGCGTCCTCGATTGGCTGCGTCGCGCGCTGGCGCTGCCTGAAGGTTTTACGGGCGTCATCCAGGATTCCGCGTCTTCGGCGACGCTGGCCGCCGTTCTCGTGATGCGCGAACGCGCGCTGAAGTGGACCGGCAACAAGGCCGGTCTGCCCGGGCAAAAGCCCTTGCGGGTCTATTGCTCGGGGCAGGTGCACACCTCGATCGACCGCGCGATCTGGGTTTCGGGGATTGGCGAGGACAATCTGGTGCGGATTCCCGTGGTCGGAGAACTGCGCGGCCTCGACGTCGCGGCATTGGACGCGGCCATCATTGCCGACCAGCAAGCCGGATTTTTGCCCGCCGGGATCATCGCATCGGTCGGCGGCACCAGCGTCGGAGGAACGGACAACGTCGCTGCGGTCTGTGAAGTCGCGCGCCGGCACGGGCTCTATGTTCACGTCGATGCGGCATGGGCGGGATCGGCGATGATCTGCCCGGAGTTCCGGCATTTCTGGAA
>JAQGJF010000674.1 GCA_028290765.1 Tardiphaga sp. | reverse complement strand
GGCGTTGCCGGCGACCGGAATATCCGGGTCGCGCAAAACGGCGGCTTCGTTGAGCACGTTGCCGTCATCGGATGGCTGGCCGATGGCCGCCACCGGCGTGATGTCCAGCCCCAGCGTGAGCGCGCCTGCGCCCAACAGGCCGAGCGCGCGTCGCCGCGTGCTCACGGCGTCCATCACAGGTGACGGCCGGCGCGGAGCAAGGGAACTGGTCATGGCGGATCTCCGGGGCCGCCTTGTGGCTGACCGTCAGCGTTCGATTGAGAGACAGGTGGCGCGCCCACATATAGAGCGCCACCCCGATAATGATAGATGCGAACGCGCCGTTGAGCGCGCTGTTCCGGCCTCATGGCCCCCGCACCAGCAAGGTCGCCGCCAGCGGCACCAGCAAGGAGGTGACCAGCGCATTGAGGCTCATGGCGATGCCGGCGAACACCCCGGCGACGGCATTGACCTGGAACGCGCGCGCGGTGCCGATACCGTGCGACGCCAGCCCGACCGCGAATCCGCGGGCGCGGAAATCCTCAATTCCCATCCGGTTCATCAACGGCGTGACGATGATCGCGCCCATGATGCCGGTCAGCACCACCGCCACCGCCGTCAGCGACGGATCGGCACCGAGCGATTCGCTGACTCCCATGGCGACACCCGCCGTCACCGATTTCGGCGCCAGCGACAGCACCACCACCCGCGGCAGGCCAAAGGCCTCCGCCAGCCAGACCACCGATACGATCGCGGTGACACAGCCGACGACGAGGGCGGCCAGCATCGGCAGGATCGACGCCATCACCAGTTTGCGGTTCTCATACAGCGGCACCGCCAGCGCCACCGTGGCAGGCCCGAGCAGGAAATGCACGAACTGGGCGCCACCAAAGTAGGTCGTGTAGGACGTCCCGGTCAGTACCAGAAACAGGCCGATGATCCACATGGCGTGCAGCACCGGATTGGCCAGCGGATGCCGATGCGTATGGAGCGACACCGCATCGGTGACGGCGTAGACCAACAGCGTCACCGTCAGCCACAACAGCGGCGTCTGCGACAGATACACCCACAGCGAAAACGGATTGGCGCTCATGGCGCGCCTCGCCACCGCGCCACCAGCCGGCTGGCGAGTAGAAACGTCGCTACCGTCACCAGCAGTGTGACGATCACCGAGAGCGCGAGAATCGCGGCGACGGCAACACCATGCTCGGCGATGAGATCGAGTTTCTGCACCACGCCGACGCCAGCCGGAACGAACAGCAATGACAGATGCGCCAAGAGGCCCCTGGCGGCATTCTCGACGCCGTCCCGCTGCAACGGTCCTCGCGCCAGAACGGAAAACCTGTCGCGCATCAGCAGCAAGCCCAGCAACAGCACCAGACCGACCACCGGACCCGGCATCGGCAGCGCCGTGCCGCGAACGATGGCCTCGCCGGCCAATTGGCACAACAGGATGAGGCTGAGACTTGCGATCATGAAGGGAATGTTCGCATGGCGGCGAGGAGCACGCATCCCTTTTGGGGAGCCGTAACCCGGACGAAGCGCTCGATCCGCACCTCGACCAACATCGTCGTGGCCGGGCTCGTCCCGGCGATCCACGCCTTTGCCGCATTAAAGAAAGACGTGGATGCCCGGCACAGGGCCGGGCATGACGCTGTACGCGTTGGAAAGTCGTGCTCTACGTAACCCGGCTCAGGCCGCGCCCTTCAGCTTCTTGGTGCATTCGCTGTAATAGCCGCCGCCCTTCTGGATCCATTTCAGGCCGCCATTGCCGCTGCCGGCCTTGTTGGCATTGTACTGATCCACGCAGGTGTGCATCCGGGCCTTGCCGGCGGTCTCCTTGGAATATTTCGGATCCACGGCATTCGGGAACACCGCATTGCCCATCGGTGCCGGCGCCGCTGCCGGCGGAGCCGCCGCGGGCTTGGCTTCGGCTGCTTTTGGCGCCGCCGGCGCCGCCGCGGGTGCTGCCGCGGGTGCTGCCGCCGCGTCCGATCCGCATTCTGCCTTGCGGAAGTCATTCCATTTCTGGCCGTTGAGCGTGCCCGCGGTCTTGGCGGCCTGGTATTTCGCACTGCATTCCTGTGCGGTCAGGGCCTGTGCAGGCATGGTCGCTGTGAGCATGGCAAAGCCCGACACCGCGGCCGCGCACAGCAGAGCTAATTTTGTCGTTGTCATTTTGTTTCTCCCTGGCAACAATGTAGGCGCCCATCCTAAGACGCAATTGGCGGCGAGGAAACCGGCTTTGCGTCGATTGCGTGCTAAATTATCGACAAGCTTACGATGATGAACCTGCGTCCCAGCCATTTCATTCAGGTGGCGTTCAGCATCGCGGCGCAATGGTTCGGCTCTCTTCAACATGAGGTGCTGTCATGATCAGCCTTTCTTCCCGGATTGCCGTCACCGCCATCGCGTCGCTGCTGCTCGTCGGCTCGGCCTATGCCCAAACGCCCGCGCCGGCCCCCGCCGCGAAATCCGACAGCAAAGCGGCGCCCGCGGAAAAGAAGACCGCGGCTCCGCGCACCGCCGCCTCGCTGGAATGCTCGAAGGAGGCCGACGCCAAGACCTTGCATGGCAAGGAGCGCAAGAAGTTCATGTCCGAATGCAAGAAGGCGGCGAAGACCAAGGCGAACTAAGCCCTCCCCTTGAGGACGTAGCCCGGATGAGCTGACGGGGGCACGCGCAGGCGTGGCCCCGTTGGCGACATCCGGGATTCGCGGTCCCGGATGTCGCTACCGCTCATCCGGGCTACGGTTCTTCCTTCGGGAAAACCGCCCCAGTTGCACAGCCCTCGCGCATAGCTCTGTCGCGGTGGCGCATTTGTGGTGCGTGCCGGGATTTGCCATAACGCGGCTTCACCATGAAGCTTGCCCTTCCCAGCCGATCGCAAACCCTGAATGTGCTTGAAACGCTCGCCTTCGGCGTCGCCGGCGGCGCGCTGTTCTGGTGGCTGGAGCTGCCGGGCGGGCTGATTTCCGGCGCCATGATCGCGGTGGCGACCGCGGGCATTTCCGGCCGGCAAATGGGCGTGCCACAGGGAATCGCGCATGTCATCCTGATGACGCTGGGACTGTCGCTCGGCGCCATGGTGTCGCCGGCGCTGATCAAGAATCTCAGCGCCTATCCGCTGACGATCGCGCTGCTGGCCGCCGCCACCTTCTGCGCCACCTTCGGCAGCAGTCTTTATCTGCAACGAATTCACGGCTGGGACCGCACTTCGGCGCTGCTGGCGGGCAGTCCCGGC
>JAQGJF010000656.1 GCA_028290765.1 Tardiphaga sp. | reverse complement strand
ACCATCAACAACATGACGGGAACGCTGGCGACCTTCGCCGATCAGGTCACCTCCGTGGCGCGCGAGGTCGGCGTCGAAGGCCGCCTCGGCGGCCAGGCCAACGTGCCCGGCGCGGCCGGCACCTGGAAAGACCTCACCGGCAACGTCAACCTGCTCGCGGCCAACCTGACCTCGCAGGTACGCGCCATCGCCGAGGTCGCCACCGCCGTGACCAAGGGCGACCTGACCCGCTCGATCCAGGTCGATGCGCGCGGCGAAGTCGCCGAGCTCAAAGACAACATCAACACCATGATCGGCAATCTGCGCCTGACCACGGACGTCAACACCGAGCAGGACTGGCTGAAGACCAACCTCGCCAAATTCACCAACATGCTGCAGGGCCAGCGCGACCTGACCACGGTCGGACGTTTGCTGCTGACCGAGCTGACGCCGCTGGTGAATGCCCATATGGGCGTGATCTACCAGATCGAGAGCGAAGACGCGCCGCAGCTGCGCCTGCTGGCGGCCTATGCCGGCGACTCCATCAATGTGCACCAGCCGACGCTGCAATTCGGCGAGGGGCTGATCGGCCAATGCGCCATGGACAAGCGCCAGCGGGTGGTGTCCGACATCCCGGCGGATGCGGTTCCGATCAATTCGGCGCTGATGCGGGTGATGCCGAAGAATATCGTCGTGCTCCCGGTGCTGTTCGAGAACCAGGTCAAGGCGGTGATCGAACTGGCTTCGATCACTTCGTTCACGACCTCGCAGATGACTTTCCTGGAGCAGCTCACCGACTCGATCGGCATCGTGCTGAACTCCATCGAGGCCACCATGCAGACTGAAGGCCTGCTCAAGCAGTCGCAGCAGCTCGCCGGCGAATTGCAGACCCAGCAGAAAGAGCTGCAGCAGACCAACGAACAGCTCGAGCAGAAGGCGCAGCAGCTCGCCGAGCAGAACGTCGAGGTGGAACGCAAGAACCAGGAAATCGAACAGGCTCGTCGTGCCCTGGAAGAAAAGGCCACCGAGCTTTCGCTGACGTCGAAATATAAATCGGACTTCCTCGCCAACATGTCGCATGAGCTGCGCACGCCGCTCAACTCGATCCTGATCCTCGGCCAGCAGCTCACCGAGAACCCGGACGGCAATCTGAGCTCCAAGCAGGTCGAATTCGCCCGCACCATTCATGGCGCCGGCACCGACCTGCTCAATTTGATCAGCGACATCCTCGACCTGTCGAAGATCGAATCCGGCACCGTGACCGTCGAAGCCGAAGAGATCTTCATCTCCAACCTGCTGGACACGGTCGGGCGTCCGTTCCGCCATGAAGCCGACAACCGGCGGCTGTCGTTCGACATGGACGTCGATCCGGGCCTCGGCCGCAGCATCGTCACCGACTCCAAGCGGCTGCAGCAGATTCTCAAGAACCTGTTGTCGAACGCCTTCAAGTTCACCGCCGAGGGCGGCGTACGTCTCAGCGTTTCGGCGGCGCTGGGCGGCTGGAACGCGGATCATCCGGTGCTGAATCAATCGCCCGCCGTCGTCGCCTTCGAAGTGTCCGATACCGGTATCGGCATTCCGCTGGAAAAGCAGAAGATCATCTTCGAGGCGTTCCAGCAGGCCGACGCCGGAACCAGCCGGAAATATGGCGGTACCGGTCTTGGCCTCGCCATCAGCCGCGAACTGGCCAGCCTGCTCGGTGGTGAAATCCACCTGCGCAGCACCCCCGGCGCCGGAAGCGCCTTCGTGATCTACCTGCCGCTCAAATATCTGGGGCCGACGGTGGCGCTGCGGCCGATCCCGGCCGTCTCCACCTTGAGCCAGGCGCAGGTTCCGGCGCTGCAGTCTGTGGCGCAGGAAGACGCGGCCGAACAGATTCCCGACGACCGGCTGGACCTGGCGCCGGGCGACACTATCCTGCTGATCGTCGAAGACGATCCGCATTATGCAAGGGTGCTGGTCGATCTGGCGCGCGACAGAGGGTTCAAGGTGCTGGTCGCCGGCCGCGGCGCCCAGGCGCTGGATCTCGCCAAGAAATTCCAGCCCACGGCAGTCTCGCTCGACGTCTTCCTCCCCGACATGCTCGGCTGGACGGTGCTCAGCCAGCTGAAGCAGAACGCGCTGACCCGGCACATCCCGGTGCAGGTCATCACGCTGGACGAAGACCGCCAGCATGCTCTGGCGCGCGGCGCCTTTTCCTTTGTCAGCAAGCCGACCACCACGGAGGGCGTCGACGCCGCACTCTCGCGTATCCAGGAATACGCCAAGCCGCGCCGCAAGCGGCTGCTGCTGGTGGAAGACAACGCCGCGGAGCAGATGAGCATCCGCGAGCTGCTCGGCCATAACGATATCGAGATCGTGACCTCCGACACCGGCGCCGGCGCACTCGCGGAACTTCGCGCCAACACCTGCGATTGCATCGTGCTCGATCTGAAATTGCCGGATATGTCGGGTTTCGAGGTGCTGGAGCGCATCCGGCACGACGCTACGCTGTGCGATATTCCGGTCGTGGTGTTCACCGGCCGGGAATTGTCCGCGGAAGAAGACGCCGAGCTGCACACCATGGCGCGCAGCATCGTCGTCAAGGGCGTGGAATCGCCGGAGCGCCTGCTCGACGAGACCTCGCTGTTTCTCCATCGCGTCATTACCGAACTGCCGCCCGAGAAACAGCGCATGCTGGAGCGGCTCAACAGTTCGGACGAGGACCTGGTGGGGCAGACCGCGCTCCTGGTCGACGACGACGCGCGAAACATCTTCGCGCTCTCCAGCGTGCTGGAGCGCCGCGGCATGAAGGTGCTGACCGCCACCACCGGCGCGGAAGCCATCCAACTGGTCGAATCCAGCCCCGAAATCGCGATCGTGCTGATGGATATCATGATGCCGCAAATGGACGGCTATCAAACCATGGGGATCATCCGCGAGAATCCGGCGTTCCGCCGGCTTCCCATCATCGCGCTGACCGCCAAAGCGATGAAGGGAGACCGCGAGAAATGCCTGGAGGCCGGCGCGTCCGATTATCTCGCCAAACCGGTCAACACCGAGCAGCTGCTGCTAGCGTTGCGAATGTGGCTGCATCGCTAATGCCCGATTCAGTCGAATCACAACCAGTGATATGTTCCTGTTTGGGCGAGGTCTCTCCGGAAGCCGGTTCCCGCTTTTCCGGACCGTGCGCTAGTCGGACGAAAACATGATCAGGCTGGATGACAAGGTAAATATCCTTTTGGTCGACGATCAGCCGGCCAAGCTGCTCTCCTATGAGGTGATCCTCAGAGAGCTGGATGAAAACCTGCTGGTCGCCTCGTCGGGTCGGGAAGCGCTTGAATGCCTTCTCAAGAACGACGTTGCCGTAGTGCTGCTCGACGTCTGCATGCCCGAACTCGACGGCTTCGAACTGGCCGCCATGATCCGCGATCACCCGCGGTTCCAGAAAACCGCGATGATCTTCATCTCGGCCATCCAGGTGGCCGATATCGACCACCTTCGCGGTTATGCAATGGGCGCGGTCGACTACGTGCCGGTTCCGGTGATTCCGGAGGTGCTCCGTGCCAAGGTCAAGGTTTTCTCCGAGCTCTACCGCAAGACCCGGCAGCTGGAGCGGCTTAATACCGAACTGGAAGAACGGGTGCGGGCCCGCACCGCCGAACTCGAGGCGTCCACGGCGCGTCTTCTGGAAAGCGAGCAGCGCCGCAGCCTGGCGATTGCCGCCGGCAATATGGGGTCCTGGGATTGGGACTGGGTCAACGGCGACTGGGTCTGGGACGAGGGGCAATACCGGATCTTCGGCGTCGATCCGCAGACCTTCGCGGTGACGCCGGACAGCGTGCAGGCGCTGCTTTTCCCGGAAGATGTCGAAGAGCTCGCCAAGGTCGTGACGCATTTTTCCAACGGGTCGAAGACCTATGAAACCGAATTCCGCATTCGCCGGCCGAGCGGCGAAATCCGCTGGTGCATCGGCACCGCCGCGGCGAGCGTCGACGGCAACGATCGCGTCATCCGGGTCAGCGGCGTCACCATCGACATCACCGAGCGGAAACGCGCCGAGCAGCGCCAGAGCCTGCTGTCGCGCGAGGTCGACCACCGCGGCAAGAACGCACTGGCGCTGGTGCAGTCGATCGTCCGGCTGACACGCGCGGACAGCATCCGGGATTACAGCAAGGCGGTCGAAGGCCGCATCGCCGCGCTGGCCCGCGTCCATACCATCCTGTCGCTGTCGAGCTGGGAGGGCGCCGAACTCAGCGGCCTGATCGACGAGGAACTCGCGCCCTTCGTCACCAAGGACGCGCGCCGGGTGGCCGCCACCGGCCCAAAGGTCCATCTGGCGCCGTCGACCGCGCAGACACTGGCCCTGGCCCTGCACGAACTCGCCACCAACGCCGCCAAATACGGCGCCCTGTCGTCATTGCACGGCCGGATCGCGCTGAGCTGGGCATTGACCGATGATTGCCTCGAACTGGAATGGAAGGAAGACGCCGGGCCGAGGGTACAACAGCCGCTGTCGCGCGGCTTCGGGACCAAGAGCGTGATCGCCAGCATCGAGACCCAGCTCCATGGGCGGGCGATCTTCGACTGGCGCCCGGAGGGTCTGTGCTGCCGGCTGTCGGTGCCGTTGAGCGGGCAAGGGCAGCTCAACCATGCAGATCACATGGTGTCGGCGAAACCCGGCCATGGCAACGGCGAGACGGTGCCATTCGTGCCGGAGCTGCGCTGGCGCGACGCGGCTTCGAATTAATGGTTTGAGTGGCCGCGGTTTCTGATCCGCCCTACGGTCCGTTGCTCCAATTGCAAAATTGGAACACTTCGTGACTCGTCGGCGCCATCCTAAACACCGTAGGTTGCGTCGTCGCGTTCGCCACCGCCTGGCAGACGACGGTCCAGGGGCAGAAGGTGTCGGTGTCGAAGCGGATCGAGCCAGAGCGGGATAACGAGTCGTCGCTGCGCTATTTCGGCTGGCGCGCGGTGCTGGCGTGTTTCCTGATTGCGTTGTTCGTGTTCGGCTTCGGCCTGTACGGCCACGGCGTGTACCTGGCCGAACTGCAGCGGCTGCGCGGCTGGCCGGCGGAGCTGATTTCGGGGGCAAGCACGCTGAGCTTTCTGCTCAGCAACATCTTCGCGATCTTCACCGGCGAACTGGTCGCCCGACTCGGCGTCAGACGCCTCGTCGCGTTCGGGATTGCGGCGCTGGCCGCGTCGACCATCCTGCTCGCCGTGGCGCGGGAGCCGTGGCAGCTCTATCTGGCCTTCATCCTGATGTCGCTGGGCTGGACCGGTGCGGGCACGGTGGTGATTGCAACCATCGTGAGCGTCTGGTTCGTGCGCCGCCGCGGCCTCGCCATCAGCCTGGCCTTCAATGGCGCGAGTTTCGGCGGCGTCGTGATCGCGCCGCTATTGGTGTTGCTGGTCGAGTCGATCGGTTTTCCCGCCGCCATGCTGACCGCCACGGCGATCATGATCGTCGTTCTGGCGCCGGTCGTCCTGTTGTGGATCGGTCCGCGCCCGGAAACCGGCGCCGGGAGCCGCGCCGCACCGGATGCGCAGCCTCCCGCCGCGCCGATGTCGCGCGCGACGGCGATGCGGCGGTTGGCATTCTGGACGGTGACGATACCGTTCGCGCTGGCGCTGTTGGCGCAGGTCGGCTTCATCGTTCATCAGATCGCATTGCTCGAACCCCGGCTCGGCCGCACCGGCGCGGGATTTGCGGTGGCGCTGACCACGTCGATGGCCGTGGTCGGCCGGCTTTGTCTCGGCGT
>JAQGJF010000634.1 GCA_028290765.1 Tardiphaga sp. | reverse complement strand
TACCGGGAAATCGCCAGGTTGCCCCAGGCTGAATCCGCGCGAATCGTGCGGACTATGATTGCCTCGAAGTAGGTTGTTATGTCTGGCCCGAACGGCCTCTTGTGAAATCGGTGGACCGCCGGCGTTACCCGCCGCCAGACATGGCGCCTCAAGCCGCAATCAGTTTGCGACGCCGCCGCGATATTGCGTCGGCGACGCACCAAAACGGCGGCGGAAGCAGCGATTGAAATACGAGGCCTCGTTGAAACCGCAGGCATAGGCGATATCGCTGATCTTCAACCGATTGTAACGCTGATCGCAAAGCATGTTGCGCGCCTTCTGGAGCCGCAGCTCGGTGACGCGTTCGGTAAAGCTCGATCCGGTTTCCTGCAGCAATTCCTGGATGTAGCGCGAAGACAGGCGCAATTTACCCGCAAGTTCGCTTGGCGAAAACGACGGATCGGCGAAGCCGGCCTTGATATTGGCAATCGCGTCCTGCAATCGCGCGGCGCGCAGGCCGCGCATGCTGGCAAGCTCGCCCGAATCCCCGCTTGCACCGAGCGCCAGCGCGACCAGATCGACCAGATGCGTGCCGACATTATCCTCCAGAACGACGTCGGCACTGACGTCGGAGTCGATGAGAATAGCGAGATAGCGTTCCAGGTGACGCAAGGCAGGCGACGCCTCGAGCGGCCTGACCGCCAGGTTCTCGAAATTCGGCACCCGCTCGGCCAGCAGCGCGCCCGGCACGGTAACACCGCGAAACGCCACCGCGGTGTCGTGCTGCGCCGCGATCGGCGCCGCGTTGGTGTAGAGCATCGCCTGACCAGTTCCGCGGACGGCTTCCCGCCCCTCCTGCCTGATCAGAGAGCTTGCGCCATTGAGCATGGTGCCGATGATGTAATCGCCACGGGTATCGGCCTCGACATGCCGCCGCGTGCGCACTGCCGTCTGGATATTGGCGTCAAGCTGGCTGACCGCGATATCGCCGAATTTCAGGAATTCGGACCGCGAATAGAACGGCGCATCCGGAAAGAACGTAATCTCCGCCGCGCATAAGTGGTCCGTGAACAGGTCGAGCCACAGGCGGTAGCGCGCCCGCGCGTCAAGATGCGCAGGAAGCTGATCCGAAGAAAATACGACCTTTGACATCGGTGCCCGGCGAAGTCTGACTGTTGACTGGATACCGCAACACCGTCGCAGGAAACAGCCGGGAGTTGAGCGGAGACCGGTGGAACCAATGCGGTATACCGCCGCACTATCTGCCGGGGCCGGCATCTGCGCGCGCAAGTCCAAGACGGGCGCGTCACTATCCAAGTCCTGCGCGCTTGACCGACGAAATTGTGTCCGTCGCGCAATATCGAGGGCCAATCCGCAAACAGTGCGTCAGCATCCAACTCAGGCGCGGCCAAGGACAAGACGACGATCCCCCGACCTGTCAGGAATCCGGCAGATATGGATACGACTGGGGATTGGAGACTGTCATGCGAAGCTCGTTGCGATCGAACATCATCACCGGCGGTGCCACGGCGTTCGCCATCGCGGTTGCCGCGCCAGCTTCGGCATTGGCCGCCGATATGCCGGTCAAGGCCCCGCCCGTCGTCGGGGCCTACAGCTGGACCGGATTTTATGTCGGCGCCAGCGGCGGTGGCGGGTGGAAAGATCGCAATTTCGATTTCACGCCGAATGATGCGGCATCTGCCGCCCTGTTTGAGCCCGGCCTTCCTTTCGGACTCAATGCCGCACCACGCCCGGTATCCTTCAAATCTTCCGACGCGCTCGGCGGCGTGCAGGCCGGCTACAATTGGCAGTGGGATCGCAATTGGGTCGCCGGTGCCGAAGCCGATTTCAGCTGGGCTGACATCAAGGGCTCCGGCTCCGCCAACGCGGTGTTGGCCGGCCTGCCCACCAACGTGCCGGTCGACGAGCACATCAAGTGGTTCGGGACCGTCAGAGCGCGCTTGGGCTATCTGCCCACCGACAATCTCATGGCCTATCTGACTGGCGGATTCGCTTATGGCCGTGCCGAGCACACCGGCAGTTACAGCCACAGCGTCGGCGCGCTGGGCTTACCCGTCGGTGGATTTGGCGTCTCCTGCGTCTTGGGTGCGACCTGCTTTTCGGGGTCCTCCGGCACCACGGCCACGGGCTGGACCGCGGGCGCGGGGCTCGAATACGCCGTCACCCGAAATGTGATCCTCAAGGCCGAATATCTCTATGTCGACCTGGGCACCGTCGCCCTGACCGAAAGGGCATTGCTATTCCCAGCCGGAACGGTGGCCTCGACCTTCAATGCGAACTTCCACACCAGCTTCAACGTCGCCCGGGTCGGTGTGAACTACCGAAGTCTGGATGAAGCGTAATCCAGACTGCAATCACACCGGTATCGACCTGCTGGCCGACGGCAGTATCGCAATTGCAAAGGATCGTCGAATCGATCCTGACATATAAGTGTCACATGCCGGCCTGGCCTGCGCATCCCTTGCTCATCGCCTGAATGCTTTCGGCCCTCAGCTGACGGCAAGGCATTCCCTCTAGCGATCGATCAAAACTTATTTGGTAACGGCGGCGTTATTCCCCGCCGGACCGCAATAACAAGTCCACGAGTCCGGAATAGTTCATGCACAACAGCGTTCCACATTGGGTAAGACATCCCGATGTGGAGAATACTGATGTCGATATTTCCTGTTCAAGCATTGCCACCGATGAGCCGGCTTCGTGCCGCGCTGCTGGCGGGTACCGTGGCGATCATCCTCAACACGCTTGCGCTCAAGGCCGCGGATCTTTTTGAGCTTGCCACCGCGCATGGCGGGCTACTGCGGCTCCTGACATCCCTGTTGTCCGGACCGCTGGTGCGCTTTGGCGTGTCCTCGCTGTGGTCGGCGCTGCACGGGCCAGCGCCGAAAAGCGCCCTGTTCCAGACCAGCTTTCATCTGGCGGTCGGAATCACGATGGCGCTGCTTTACGCCTTCGTTCTGGAACCAGTGCTGCCGCAGGGTGCCACCTTCAAGGGATGGTTTTATGCGATCGCGGTCTGGATCATCAACGCCGCCATCATCCTCCCCGTGACCGGCGAAGGCTTTGCGGGCAGCGCAAACCTGACCTGGGAGGGCATAGTCTGGTTTGCCGATTGCCACGCGCTGTTCTTTCTGCTGCTGGCCTACGGCTACGACTGGCTGAGACGCCCCTCCCCGGCCGGCGGGTCGACCGACTCGCGGCGCCACACGCAGGCCTGACCCGCGCAGCCGCGCTTTACGTTCCGACCCTGTGCGCTATGGTCGACCAAACACAGCAATAGAACGATGAGGAGCGCACACATGGCGGTGACCCAGATGGCAATAGCACGCCATCCTTTTGCGGATGGTTCCTACAAGCAGATGCTGATCGACGGCAAATGGCTCGACGCCGCCTCCGGCAAACGCTTCGAGACCCACAATCCCGCCACCGGCGAACTGCTGGCGAGCGTGGCCGAAGGCGACGCCGAGGATATCAACCGCGCCGTGGCCGCCGCCCGCCGCGCTTTCGACGGGCCCTGGAGCAAGGTCAAGCCGTACGAGCGCCAGGCGCTGCTGCTCAAGCTCGCCGATCTGGTCGAGCAGCATTTCGATGAACTCTCGACCCTCGACACGCTCGACATGGGCGCACCGATCAGCCGCACCCGCGCCACCAAGCTGCGCGTGCTGGGGATGCTGCGCTATTATGCCGGCCAGGCCACTGCGCTGCATGGCGAGACCATCGAGAATTCGCTGCCCGGCGACGTGTTTTCCTACACGCTGAAGGAGCCGGTCGGCGTCGTCGGCGCGATCATCCCGTGGAACAGTCCGCTCACTGCCAGCGTCTGGAAGATCGGCCCTGCCCTCGCCACCGGCTGCACGGTCGTGCTGAAGCCGGCGGAGGAAGCCCCGCTGGCCTCGCTTCGACTGGCCGAACTGGCGCTGGAGGCCGGCGTGCCGGCCGGCGTCATCAATGTCGTGCCGGGCTATGGCGAGACCGCAGGCGCGGCGCTGGCCGCGCATCCCGATGTCGACAAGGTCGCCTTCACCGGCTCGCATGTCACCGGCCAGGCGATCGTCCGGGCGTCGTCAGGCAATTTGAAGCGGGTGTCGCTCGAGCTCGGCGGCAAATCGCCGGACCTCGTGTTCGCCGATGCCGATCTCGATGCCGCGGTGCCGGGCGCCGCGATGGCGGTGTTCGCCAATTCCGGCCAGATCTGCAGCGCCGGCACGCGGCTGTTCGTCGAGCAGCGGGTCTATGACGAGTTCGTCGGCCGCGTCGCCGCCTATGGTAAGACCCTGCAGGTCGGCAACGGCCTCGACCCCAACACCCAGATCGGACCACTGGTTTCCGAGCAGCAGCTCGATCGCGTCACCTCCTATCTCGATATCGGATCGAAGGAGGGCGCCAAGGCGCTAACCGGCGGCGGCCGACTCACCGACGGCGCGCTGGCAAAAGGCTATTTCGTGCCGCCGACGGTATTCGCCAATGTGCGCGACGACATGCGCATCGCGCAGGAGGAAATCTTCGGGCCGGTGATCTCGGCCATCCCCTTCACCGATACCGACGAATTGATCCGGCGCGCCAACGCCACCACCTTCGGCCTCGGCAGCGGGGTGTGGACCCGCGACGTCAGCAAGGCGCACCGTCTGGCGAAAGCGATCCGCGCCGGTTCGGTGTGGGTGAACTGCTACCAGGCGATGGATCCGGCGGTGCCGTTCGGCGGCTACAAGATGAGCGGCTACGGCCGCGAGTCCGGCAAGCAGCATCTTGAAGAATATCTCAACGTCAAGGCGGTATGGATCAAGACGGCCTAGCAGGCCCTCGACGAACGCTAGCCGTCCGTTCCGGTCAAGCTGAACCCGACTTCGGCCAGCCGCGAGGTAACGGTGCGGCGGTCGCTGACCATCACGCGATTACGGCCCTGCCCCTTGGCCTGGTAGAGCGCGGCGTCCGCGGCAGCGACCAGGGCGTCGCCCTTGCCGACATGCAACGGCATCACGGCAAGCCCGATCGACGCGGTAACGTTGTCGAGCGTAGCGCCGCCGGGAATGATGACCTGCATAGCACGCACCGCGTCCAGCACCTCTTCGGCGCGGGCCTGCGCGACCTCGAGGTTGGCGCCCGGCAGCAGCAGCAAAAATTCCTCGCCGCCGAACCGGCCGACGATATCGGTCTTGCGGGTGGTCTCGCGCAGGATCTTGCCGAGACCGCGCAGCACCGCGTCGCCGGCCTCATGGCCATGGGTGTCGTTGATCCGCTTGAAATGATCGACGTCGAGAATCGCCGCCGCGACCGGTTCGCCGCTGCGGGCGGCGCGGCCGGTCTCGCGCACCAAGGCGTCTTCGAGAAAGCGGCGATTATAGAGACCGGTGAGCTGGTCGCGGATCGCCTGGTTGCGGAGCTGGTCTCGCAACTCGAGGTTGGCGATCGCCAGCGAGACCTGCTCGGCAAGCATCGTCGCCAGTTGATCGGTGCCGGCGGCGAACGGCGCGCCGGAGCCCGCCTCGCGATAGAGCAGGCCCAGCAGGTTGATTTGCGCGATCAGAGGCTGGCACACATAGGCGCCGCCCGCGGCCTCACAGCAGGCCGCATGACCGCACACGATGCCCTGACTGGCCCGAGACACCGGGAATGTCGCACCGCGGCGCAGCGCCCAGCAATCCTCGGGATGGAACGAGATCACGTCGCCGCTCAGCGCGCCCCAGTGCGGGCCGCGCACCACCGCGTCGCGCGCACCGTTCATCAGATACAGCGCGCCGGCCTCATCAGGAAACAGATAGCCGGCATAGGTCTGCACCGCCGAAAATACCTCATCGCGCGTCTGGCAGGACTGCAGCACGCCGCTGAGTTCGGTGAGCAGTGCGATTTCCTTGGCGCGGATCTCTGCCGCCGCGAGCGACGAGGTCAACCGCGAATTGGACGCCTGCAACTCGCGCGCATGGTCGCGGCGCTCGGCCTCCATCTGCATGGCGTCGGTCTTGTCCTGCATCACCCAGAGGATTTCGCCGCGCCCGCCGGCCGCGAGCGGCTTGCCATAGGCTGCGATCAGCAGCGTCGAGCCGTCGTTGCGGCGCAGGTGCAATTCTGCCTCGGTCGCCATCGCGCTGTCACGGATCCGGGTCAGCGCCGCGCCGAACAGCTCGCCGTCGGCCGCCGTCGCCAGCAGGGCGTCGACGCTGCTGCCCGGCAACTCGTCGGAGGGTTTGCCGCACAGTTCGGCGATCCGCCGGTTGCCGCGCACAATGCGGCGACCGTCGGTGAACAGGATGCCGGCCAGCGGATTGTCGACCAGCGCGCGCTGCTCGGCATCGAGTGCGCTGAGATTGCCGGATAGCCGGCGCGAGCGCATGGCGATGACCACGAGCAGCGTCAGCAGCAGGCTGATCACCGTCCCGCTCGCCAATACCAGGTTCGGCACCAGACGATCGACTTCATAGACCGAACCCGGCCGGGCATTGAACACGGTGCGCCAGACCCGTTCGCCCACGACCAGCGAGCGATCCGCTGAAATGCCGGACGGCTGCGTGATCTGCGATACGAGGCTGAGATTGGATTCGAGGCTATTGTACATCAGGGTCGCGGCGCCCGACGGATCTTCCGGCTCGTTGCTCATGACACCGTCCGCCGTCGGCTTGGCATAGCCGCGGTCGACGATCTGCACCTGCATCTGCTGCAGCGTGCGCGGATCGAGCACGCCGCGCATCAGGTCGTTCATCCGGTAGACCGAGGCCACGAAACCGCGTAGCGCCGCGACGCGCTGCGAGGTGGTCTGCGCCGGCTCACCGGTGCGATAGATCGGCGCGCGCAGGATGAAGCCGAGGCCGCCTGACGTATCCTGCACCAGCTTGACCGGCGGGGTCGCGACGATCCGGCCGGTTTCGGCGGAGCGGCGCAGCGAATCGAGTTGAGCGGGATTGGCGCCGGCATCGAAACCGAGGGCATCCTCGTTGCCACGCATCGGTTCGACGAATTCGACAATGTTGTAGACGGCGCGTTTGCCGGACGGCCGCACCGCGAACTCCGGCTGGCCGGCCGCCTCCACGCTGGTATCGCCGCGCACTTCGGCGATGAAATCATCGAGGCCGTCGGGGGCGACGTGGCGCAGCGCCTGCAACGCCTGGAAGCCGGGATAGCGGCGGGCGAGATCGAGCACATCCATGTAGCGGCGGAACTGGGCGCGGTCGACCCGGCCGATCGACGCGTAAAGCCCCTGCATGCTGACCAGCACTTCGGCGTGGGTGCGCAGGCGCTCACCGACCGCGGTCGAGATATCGGCCGCATCAGCGCTGAAACGGCGCTGCATGTCGGCGGCGATTATCCGTTCCGACACCGTGCGTGCCGTGAGCGTAACGGTCAACCCAGCCACCATGATCGCGGCCGCGATACCGAATGCGCGCTTCGTTTCGGGCGTCCAATCGCGCGATGCCATCGTTGCAAATCCTTAACCAAGAGACGGCCATGTCGGGCCACCTTACAAAGGCCAAATCCTCCGATAGCGCGGGACAATTGAGATTCCATTGCGACGCCGGCTTCGACGGTGCGGGCGGTTCGGAGTTGCTCAAACGCGGTTAACGTATTTTCGCGGGATCGCTGGCGGCGTCTCGCCCTTGGCAGGTTCGCCGATGAACCTCACGCGACCATCTTGCGGCTCCGCGCGACGCCTCGTCCGATGGGAGGACGTCAAGCCTCCCACGCGCGACTAGGGTCGCGCGGAATTCGGCCGGAGGCGGGATCATCAACGGACCTGCAGGCCATGTTACGATTGTAACAAAGCGAGTGGCTCCATGGATTTCCTAAAAGATTTTTTAAAGGCAGCCGCGATCGGTGTCATGCTATTGGCCATCTTGGACCGTACTCACACCGGACGCAGCGATCTCGATCGTTCGCATCATCGCGCTAGCTCTACTTCCAATGAAACAATTTCGACGAAAGAACCTTCATGCATGTTTTTCTGAAAATTCTATTGTTCGCCGGTTTCCTCGTTCTGCCCCTCCCTGCTGGGGCCCAGGTCTCGACGCCGCTGCCGGCGGCGATCGCAGCGCCCGGCGAAAAGACAGTCGCTACGTTCCACGCGGAAGGCGCTCAGATCTATGAGTGCAAGGCCGGCTCCGACGGCAAGCTGACCTGGCAGGCGCGTGAACCGATCGCCACGCTCCTGCTCAACGGCGAAACCGTCGGGCGTCATTACGCCGGGCCCAGTTGGGAGCACGTCGATGGCAGCGCCGTGGCCGCCAAAGTGGCGGCGAGAGCGCCGGGCGCAACGCCGAATGACATTCCCTGGCTGAGGCTGGAAGTCACGACCCAGCGCGGCAATGGCATGTTATACGGGGTGACGACGGTGCAGCGCATCAACACCAGAGGCGGCGTGGCGCAAGGTCCCTGCGACGGCGCGGGCGCCTATCAGAGCGTGCCGTATTCCGCCGACTATGTTTTTCTCAGCACCGGCAGCTGAGAGGCACGGCCCTATCGGTTTGGCTTGGCACCACAGGAAGCCCCCCATCCCGAGGCTTCCTGTGCAGGTTTATTTCAATGCCTGCTCCAACGCCCCAGCCCGAAACTGCCCCGGCGCGGCACCGAAACGACGGCGAAAGCAGCGGTGGAAATGCGACACCTCATTGAAGCCGCAGGACCAGGCCACGTCGCCGATCCTGAGCATGCAATCGCGATCGTTCGTCAGGATGGCGTGCGCCTTCTGTAGGCGCAGTTCCAGGACACGTGCGGTGACGCCAACACCACTCTCCTTCATCAGATCCTGAACATAGCGCACCGACACGCCGAGCCTGGCGGCCAGCACATTTGTCGAGAACTGCTGTTCGGAAAATCCGCTGTCGATCCCGGTGATGATACTTGCGATTCGGACTGCGCGTCGTCGCCGCTCGGCCGGCGCCGCGGCGCGTCGCTGCACGTCGCTCCGTTCGTTTTCCGATTGGTGTTGAATGAGATCGTCGGGATCGTTCTTGTCGAAGTCAGCGTTCCGCATTGTCCCCCATAAACCCATGACCCGGACAAGGTTGTCGTGTCGAACCAGCCGATGGGTTCACGTCCACGCGTGATAAATCGGTCACGACGCACCCTAATCCAACTGAAGTGCGCGATCCGACACAGGCGGTGCGCGATCGAACACGACAGCGCGGGCGAAACAGACCATCAGACGGCGGGGCTGCGGAAAGCGCCTCTCAATCGTCTGACGGTCCAACCGAAAGGCGTATTCCGGAGAATTAAGTGATGAAGAAGCTTTTGCTCGGCGCGGTCGGCGTCCTTGGTCTAGCCGGTTCGGCCGTTGCGGCGGGCCAGCCCGCCCGCGGTTACGCAAATGCTCCTGCTCCCGCCGACGTGGCCTACAACTGGACCGGCTTCTATGCCGGCCTGCATGCCGGCTATGGCCTCGGCGGCACCGAGTGGCAGACCATGAATATCCAAGGCGACGGTGCATTGGGCGGCGTGCAGTTCGGCTACAACCAGCAGATCGGCAATCTGCTGCTCGGTATCGAAGGCGATGTCAGTTTCAGCGGCATCAAAGGCGGACGGACCATCAACGCGCTGAACCAGGTGGTGTTTTCGCAAGGCTCCAGCATCAACTGGCTGTCGACCGTCACCGGCCGGGTCGGCTTCGCCAATGGCCGCTGGCTCGCCTACGCCAAGGGCGGCGCCGCCTGGGCCAATGAGGACCACACTTATGATGTAACATTGCTCATTCCTCCGGGAGGCAAGATCGCGCTGACCGGCCACGAGATCCGCCCGGGATGGGTTATCGGTGCCGGCATGGAATATGCGCTGGCCGGCAACTGGTCGGTGCGCGGCGAATACAACTTCATCAATTTTCCTGACCATGGTTTCGACCTGAACGGCACCAACACCACCGGCGCCCTGGTGGCGACGGACGCCTCGACCAGGCAGACCCTGCATCTGCTCAAGCTCGGCGTGAACTATCAGTTCGGTGCGCCGGACGCGGCAAAGCCGATCGCGCCGTTGTACTATGCCCCAACCGGCTTCAACTGGACCGGGCTATATGTCGGCGCGCAGGCCGGCGCGGGCTCCAACAGCATCGCCTGGCGCGACTACGATCCGTCAGGGAAATTTTCCACGACCGGCGGCTTCGGCGGCGGCCAGATCGGTGCCGACGTGCAGCTTGGCGTAATGGTGTTCGGCGTCGAGGCGGAAATCGCCGGCGGCAATATCGGCGGTACCCGCCGCTTCATGCAGGACTTGATTGCCGTCGACCTGAAAACCCGCACCGACTGGCTGGCGACGGCGACCGCGCGGATCGGCATGGTGACCAACGATCGCTGGCTCACCTATGTCAAGGGCGGCATCGCGGCCGCGCACGACCAGCATTCGCTCTCGCTGGCGATGGATCCGCTCTCGGCCGATCTTGCGGGATCGCGCATTCACACCGGCTTCGTGGTCGGCGCCGGTGTCGAATATGCCTTCGCACCGAACTGGTCGGCCAAGCTCGAATACAACTATGTCGACCTCGGCAGCGACAAAGCTGTTCTCGAAGGCAACATCAACGTGCCGCCGATGGCCGGGCCCTACTACCTCAGCAGCACGATCGAGCAGACCATGCAAATCGCCAAAATCGGCGTCAATTACCGCTTCGCGCCGTAGTCCGCGACGATGTCGCTCGCCGCGAACGATCAGCGATTTTCCAGCTCCGGCGGAATCGAGCGGTCGAACACGTCGTTCTTGGCGCCTTCGAGCAGGTCGAGCTGGTAGGTTTCGACGATGAGCGATCCGCGCTTGCGGGTGAGCTCGGCGACCTTTTCGACCCGCGCAAAATTCTCGGTGAGCTGCGGCTGGCCGCCGGCCCGGGCCTCATCGATGAACAACAGTCTGCCCGAAAGCAAAGCCGGATCGGGTTCCGGCATGTTGACCCAGCGGATGCGCTGGGTGCGCTGGGCCACGCAGCTGCCCTTCGGCAGGTAGAATGCCAGCCACCCGGTGGTGCCGTAATCCGGCGCCAGCACGCAAGCCGCGCCGACACGGCTGCGAACCGCCTCGATCTCGCCGGCCAGCTCGCGCCAGCCGACGCCGATGCTGCGCACCGTGGCGTCGCGTCGATAGCCCGACAGCACGCCGGTATTGGCCTGCAGCACCAGCAGCGCGAACATCACGATGCCGGTGGGCCCGGCCCAGCGCAGGCCAAAATCGACCATGCGCTGCGAGCGCGGGCCCCAGCGCGCATTATTGGCGGCGACCGCCGCGGCGATCGCGAAGGCCGGATAGACCGGCGCGAACCAGTTGGCCTCGACCCGGCTGTGCAGGGAGTGCCAGACGAAATACAGCGTAATGGTCCAGAACACCGAATTGATCAGGCCCCGCGAGGCGGAGGCGCCGCCATCGCGCCGCGACAGCGCATAGAGCCCCATCGCGCCCAGGATGAACACCAGCGGCGTCGCGAAGGCGATCTGGGTCGGAATCAGTTCACCGATGAAGGCCGGATTGAAATTCTCGATCCTGGCGCGCCCGAACTGCTTGAGAAATGACACCCACTGGTGATCGGCATTCCATCGAATGACGGGCCAGAACATCGCCAGCGAGACCAAAGCGCCGAGGATCGGCCCTGGCGAGATCAGCCAGCGCCGCAGTTTTGGGACCGCGATCAGCCAGATCAGGATCGCCGGGCCGAAAAACAGCGCGGTGTATTTGGACAGCAGCGCCGCGCCCACCGCGGCGCCGACCACCAGCCACCACGCGCCGCGTCCGGTCTCCAGCA
>JAQGJF010000633.1 GCA_028290765.1 Tardiphaga sp. | reverse complement strand
CCTTCCATGTTGCCGCCGGTCAGCCCGAGCGCCTGAAGCGCGCTGGTGCCGTTGGCTTCCGCCCAATAGGTGACGGTGACGCCGGCGATGAACAGCACGCCCATCACGGCGAGGATCGCCCAGCCTTGGCGCTGGTTGCCGACCATGCGGCCGAACACGTTGGTGAGCGCGGCGCCGAGCGTGAAGATCGAGATCATCTGGATGAAGTTCGACAGCGCGGTCGGGTTCTCGAACGGGTGCGCGGCATTGGCATTGAAGAAACCACCGCCATTGGTGCCCAGCATCTTGATCGCGACCTGCGACGCCACCGGCCCCACCGCGATGGTCTGCTTGGCGCCCTCCAGCGTGGTCGCATCGACATAGGCGCCCAGCGTCTGCGGGATGCCCTGCCAGACCAGGAACAGCGTATAGACGACGCAGATCGGCAGCAGCACATATAAAGTGCAGCGAGTCACGTCGACCCAGAAATTGCCGATGGTGCGCATCGACGAACGCGAAAAGCCGCGAATCAAGGCCACCGCGAGCGCGATGCCGGTCGCCGCCGACAGGAAATTCTGGTGGGTCAGGCCGAGCATCTGCACCAGATAGGACAGCGTGCTTTCGCCACCGTAGTTCTGCCAGTTGGTATTGGTGATGAAGCTGATGGCGGTGTTGAAGGACAGATCCTGCGCTACTGCGGACTGTTCGGCCGGATTGAACGGCAGCATCGCCTGCAGCCGCATCACCGCATAGATGATGAGAAAGCCCCCGACGTGAAACAGCAGCATCGCGACCGTGTAGGTCAGCCAATGCTGCTCGCGTCTCTCGTCGACGCCACCGATCCAGTATAGTCCGGCCTCGACCGGCCGCAGGATCGGCGACAGGAACGTCCGCTCGCCATTGAATACGCGGGTCATATACCAGCCGAGCGGCTTCACCAGCGCGACGACGATCGCGCAGTATAATAGAATTTGAATCCAGCCAATGAATGTCATGGTCGTCTGCCTTTGAATGTGCGCATGAACGGTCCGAAAGGCGGTCGCCGCCTGTCGGAATCAGGCGTCAGAACCGCTCCGGCCGCAGCAGGGCATAGGTCAGGTAGAACAGCAGGCCTGCGGACACGAGACCGGCGAGTGTGTAATCGAACATCATCGCCGTTCTCCTAAAGACGTTCGCAGGCGTAGGCGTAGCCTATCGACGCCGCGAAAAAGCCGAGTCCGAGGACCAGCATGAAAATGTCGAGCATGGCACGCTCCTGATGCGGGTGATCTACGACGGATGGCAAAGGGCCCTCCGTACGCTTGTTGGCGATCAATTGCACTTTGCCATGTAGGTTTTCGAGATGGAGGCAATGGCGACGTTATAGGAATCTCATAAAGATGCGGGGTAGCTGCGACGTCGTCCCTCCGCGCTAAAAAGCGAGTCCACGGGCTCTGAATCCCGGCTTTCGCCGGGATGACGACGCACTTATGACATCCCTATATCTCCGGGCTGGGTTCCGTCTCGTTTTCCTACGCCCCTTTGTCCATCTTGCTGGTGCGGCCGGAAGTGCCGACCGCGCTGTTTGCGAGATGACCGATGGCACTGATCTCTGACTATCTTGACCCGAACCGGCTGGACGATCGTCTTTGCCACGCCCCGGTGGCGACCCCCGGTCTGTTATCCGACGTCGTTCAATCCATCTGTCCGCGCTTTGCTTCACTTCGCCATACCGAACGGGCCGCGCGCGCCGAGCAGATGATCGAGCTCGGCGCATGGACCGACGCCGCCCTGGCGCTGCTCACGCTCGAACTGCCGCAGTGGCAAATCCGCCGGCTGGCCTATGACAATGGCGAATGGCACTGCGCGCTGTCGAGCCAGCGGGAGATGCCGGAATGGCTCGACCAGTCGATCGAAGCCCATCACGCCGACCTGCCGATTGCGATCCTGCGGGCTTTCGTCAGTGCCCGCCAGGAGAGCGCCCCTGTTGCCCGCTCCAGCGTCCCGGCAGTGCCGCCCGCCACCGGTGAGTTCTATGAACCGGTGTGCTGCGACAACTTCATCTGACGCACGGGTCATCCCCATCCACCGGATCGGGCACGACATGCCACAGTCCATCCAAACCTCGCGCGGGTTCAAGAATACCCAGGTGATCGTTCGCTTCGCCCTGCGGATGGTCATCCTCTGCGTGTTTGCGACGCTCGGAGGCATCGGCTTCGCCAGGAGCTTCAATGCCCTGTTGTGGATGTCCGCCACGGTCTGCGTCGCCGTCGGCCTCATGCGGCGGGAATCGATCCTCGATCCGGCACTTACGCATTGGGACGAAGCGGCGGCCTATGGATTGCTGTGCTGCCTCGCCTCTCAGCTGGCCCAGATACCGGCGCCCTGAGCCGCAGATCCTATGCTTCCCCTATGAGATCGATGACCGCCCGATCTCGAATTCATACCCGACCCGGTCGATATTGCGAACATGCTCGAGGCGCCAGGCGATCTCCCCCGCAGACTTTGCATCGCCGGATCGCTTCCTCGGAGCTGAATGTTGCAAGGAGACTTTACGTGAATCTCGTCGAACCTCCCTCGTGTCAAAATGCGATTGTCCTCGTCGGAAAGAACAGCCATGGGCAATGGGTTGCCCGCGAACAGAACGGGCTTTATGGCGGCCTGTTCGTCAGCCGTACCGCGGCCGTTCGTTATGCGCTGTTTGAAAACGGCCACCGCCCGGAAGCCATCATCCCGTCCGCGGGCCTTCTGGAGCTTGACTTGGGCACCACGCCCTCTCCGTCCGATCCCGCCGCACTTGATGCCGCCGACGTGCGGCCGCGTCGCGCCGCTTGATCGGATCTATCCTTTTCCGCAGAGCCATCGACATGACTATCGCGAACCGCCCGACCATATGGTTGGCAGGCGCCATCTCCGACCTGCCAACGCCGTTCGATGACGATGACGGCATTGATTTCGCCGCATTCGAGCGGCTGTGTGAGCGGCAGATCGAAGCCGGCGCGGAGGCGATCGTCGTCGCGGAAACCGCCGGCGAGATGTCGACGCTGACGCCGGCCGAACACGGCGCCGTTGTCCGCGCGGCGGTGAAGACGGCACGGGGCCGTGTCCGGGTCATCGCCGGCGCCGGCTCGAATGCGACCGGCCACGCCATCGAATTGACCAGGCTTGCCGAGGCGGCCGGCGCCGACGCGATCTTGTCCGTGGTGCCGTATTACAACAAGCCGATGCAGGCCGGACTCTGCGCGCACTTCGCCGCGGTCGCCGATTGCACCGAACTTCCGATCATCCTGCATGACATTCCGTCGCGCACCGTCCGTGGCCTCGCCGACGAGACCATCGTGCGGCTGGCGGCATCGCCGCAATTCATCGGCCTGAGAGACGGGTCTGACGACATCAAGCGCCCGCTGCGGTTGAAATCGCTGCTGCGACCGGAATTTCGCCTGTTGTCCGGAGACGACACGACCGCCCTGGCGTTTCTGCTGCACGGCGGCGACGGCTGTATCTCCCCGACGGCGGCCATCGCCCCCGAGCTGCACCACGATCTCATTCAAAGCTGCCGGCATGGCCGGCTGAGAACCGCGCTTGGCATTGCGGAGCGGCTCGCGCCGCTGACCGCCTCTGTGGTTTCGCAGACGCCGGCAGCGCTGAAATACGCACTGAGCCTGTTCGGCCTGACCTCGCCGCGAGTCCGCCTGCCGATGGTGGAATTGACCGACGCGGAGAAGGCGGAAGTCGCGCAAGCGATCGCCGGGATCGGCGATGAAGCGGAAATCCGCAAAGCCAAGCGACGGCTTCGACTCGAGTTGAGTCAGCGCTGAGGAGGACGGCCAGAAACGTCGATGGCCGGGCGCTTTTGTCCGGCCATCACGAACAGATGCGGCAACTCAGCTCGAAAACACTCTAGAAATCCCACTTGTCGCCGAGCAGCGTCGGGTGCTGGACGAGGCCCGAGGCGGTTCGATCCTGCCCGTGTTTTTCGCGCCATTT
>JAQGJF010000597.1 GCA_028290765.1 Tardiphaga sp. | reverse complement strand
CATTCCAGCACCGGAATCCGCTCGATCAGCGGCTGGGGCAGGAACTTGCCGGTCTTCTCGCCGAGATAGAGCAGGATCGCGCCCGATTCGAACACGCTGACGCGCTGGCCGCCGGGCCCATCGGGATCGACGATGGCCGGGATCTTGTTGTTCGGGCTAATGGCGAGGAAATCCGGGGCGAACTGCGCGTTCTTGCCGATGTTGATGGGAATGACCTTGTAAGGCAGCCCCATTTCCTCCAGTGCCACGCTGATCTTGCGGCCGTTCGGCGTGTTCCAGGTGTGCAGTTCGATGGTCATTTCGGTCCCTCGCGAAGCGGCGTATCCAGTACCCGGAACGCCCGGTGATCACAACACGCTGTGTTGTTGACGACGGGACCTGCGCTCTGGAATGTCGCCGGGCGGCCCGATAGATTGCGCCACCTTCAGCAGCGCGTATTCCGCAAAAGTGGGCACCGGTTTTGCGGTTCGAATAGGCGCAACTAAATGAGAGATTTTGCCGTGTCCAGAACAGCTTCCCGCGCCCGTCTCGCCGACATCATCCGTGCCCGTTCGTTCGGGCGCGGCGAGATCACGCTGGCCTCCGGCCGCAAGAGCGACTTCTATTTCAACCTGAAGCCGACCATGCTCGACCCCGAGGGCGCGGCACTGCTGGCGGAACTGACCTTCGATGCGCTGAAGGACGACAGGCTGGATTATGTCGGCGGGCTCGAGATGGGCGCGGTGCCGCTGGCCGGCGCGATCGCGCAGCTGTCCTGGCTGAAGAATCACCCGATCGCGGCGTTTTTCGTGCGCAAGAAGCCGAAGGAGCACGGCGCCCGGCTCGCGGTCGAGGGCCTCGCCAAAGGCGAATCGCTGCAGGGCAAGCGCATCGTCATCGTCGAGGATGTCACCACCACCGGCGGCTCCGCCATCAAGGCGCTCGACGCGGTGCGCGACGCCGGCGGCGATGTCGTGCTGGTCTACACCATGGTCGATCGCGAGGAAGGTGCGGTGGAAAATTTCGCACAGGCCGGCGTGCCGTTCCGCTCGCTCTACAAGGCCAGCGAATTCCTGAAGGGCTGAGCCGGTATCCCAGCACTTCACTCCTCGTTTACCATCCCGCACTAATGTGAATCCGTGCTGAGGCGGGCTGCTCGGCGCAGGTTTTCAATGGCGCGGGTGGAGTGGGACGTTGCGTATCGAGGGGAACATTTCACGCCGCCGGCTCTCCGGCGTCGCCGTCGCGCTGGCGGCATTGGTGCTGGCGCCCCAGATGGCATCAGCCCAGGGCCTGTTCGACTTCCTGTTCAGCGGGGCGCCCTCAAAACAGCAGCGGCAGGCGCCTGGCCAAGCCCCCCAGGCCAATTTCTTCGCCGATCCGTTCGGCCTCAACCAGCCTGCCCCGACCCCGCCGCGCCCGGTGGCGGCCGCCGGCGGCGGCTCCGGACCGGCATTTTGCGTGCGAAGCTGCGACGGCCGGTATTTCCCGGTGCTGGCGCGCGGCGGCTCGACCCCGGTGCAGATGTGCCAGGCGTTCTGCCCCGCCACCCCGACCAAGGTATTCTTCGGCAGCTCGATCGATGGCGCGGCTTCCAGCACTGGCGAGCGCTATGCCGACAGCGAAAACGCCTTTGCCTTTCGCAAGGCGCTGATCGCGGATTGCACCTGCAACGGCCGCAGTCCCGCCGGTCTTGCCCCGGTCGATCTCACCCTCGACAGCTCGCTGCGCCCCGGCGACGTGATCGCGACCACCAGCGGCCTCGTCGCCTATTCCGGTGTGCGGGTCGGCGCCAACCAGACCGCGGAATTCACCCCGGTCGCCTCTTATCCCGGACTGACCTCCGAAGTCCGCGCCCGCCTCGGCGAGATGAAGGTGGCGCCGGTGAGCGCGGAAATGATCGTCGACCAGGCGCCGTCGCCCGAGACCAGCCGCGACGTCGCGCCGGTCACCGTGGCGCCCAAGACCGGCGTTGCGGTTCGGGCGAAACGCGCCGATATCGACTAGTTAGCGCCCTCGTCCTGAGGAGCATCGCGCAGCGATGCGTCTCGAAGGATGGCTGCAAGGGCACGCTTCGTGGCCATCCTTCGAGACGCCGCGCAAAGGCGCGGCTCCTCAGGATGAGGCAGCGGTTGAGTTCAGCGCCCGACGATCACGCCGATCACATTGGGCGCCGACAGGTATTTCTCCTCGATGTCGGTCCGCGCCAACGCCCGGTTCTCCGGCGTCAGCAATCCGCGCTTCTCGGCGAGGATCATCCAGCAGTAACCCCACCAGTCGGTGAGCATGCCGTTGTCGTCGACGAGGTCGTAGCCATGCTCGGCGGCGAAAATCCGCGCATGCGCTTCATCGAGCGTATCGAGAAAGGCGTGATCGGCGTCCGAGAACAATTCATCGGAAAAATCGTCGGTGGTGTAGCCCCACACCGATTGGCAGACCGCGTTGAATTCGCGGTCGATCTGGTCGTCATCGACCAGTTGCCGGCGGGCGACGAGATGCAGCCGGGAGAGCGATCGCGCGAAATCCGCGATCCGGGTGAGCGCGAACTGATCGAAGGCGATAGTGGACATGTAGTCCTCGAAAGCTTTGACAGACCATAGATATTGTATCGGCAAGGCGCCGAATCACAATGATATATCAAAGACTTGCTAAAGTGTTCTTAATTTGTTCCGATGAAATACTTAGTCGTCCCGGCGAAGGCCGGGACCCAGAACCCCTGGCGTCAGATTTTGCGCGAGGTAGCGCCGCAAGCATGAACGAAGCTCGCTCCTACTCGGTCTATATCCTCGCCAGCGGCATGCATGGGACGCTTTACATTGGCGTCACCAATAATCTTCGGACGCGGCTGGAGCAGCACCGCGCCGGGCAAGGCTCAGAATTTGTCAAAAAATACGGTGTGCGCCGCTTGGTCCATGTCGAAGAATTCGCGTCACCGCAGGAAGCGATCGCGCGGGAAAAGCAGCTCAAAAATTGGCAGCGAGATTGG
>JAQGJF010000589.1 GCA_028290765.1 Tardiphaga sp. | reverse complement strand
CGACGTCCTCCTGCGATCCGGCGCGCATGCCGAGCACCGGCACCCCGGTGCGGTCGAGCACGGCGATGACGTCGCCGCTCGCGGACGTCGCCCACTGGAACACTACGTCGGGCTTGAGTGCCAGGATACTCTCGACATTCGGATTGAAGGCGGCGGGATCGCCGGTGCTCATGATCACGTTGGTCGGGATCCGCGCGAAGCCCGGGAACATCTTGCCCATGACGCCTTCGCGCATGGCGCTGGCCGAATAGGCGTTCATGCCGGCGATCTTGCGTTCGCTGCCGTCGATCGAAATGAAGGTCGCCGGTCCCGGAATCGGCAGAAACACCACGCGCTGCGGCGGCTTCTCGAACACGACGCTGCGGCCGCGCTGGTCGGTGACGTCGAGCGCGGACGCGGGGGCGCCGATCGCGGTGAGCAGAACGCCGGGCAGCGCGGCGAGCGAAAGCAACCGCCGCCAGGAACCGCAGAACCCGTTTCTGTTCATGGCCAAGCGTGTCTTCATTCCTATTCCAGCGATGTCAGGAGTTTGCAGCAGGTGCTCGACGTACCCACTTCGCCGACGTCATAGCAAGGTCCCCTCGTCAACGAGATGGTTGATTACTCAGATTCTAAAATGCTCGCCGCGGCGCAACGAAAAGTTGCGAGACAGTTCGCGCGTGATCAATGCCATTGCGCCTGCGTCGTTGATTAAGCGGCCTTCTCCATCATCAGGCGATTAGATGCGTTCCAATAACTCATTCAGTAATTGCATCGGCGTTTTGCGAGTTTTTCCGACCGGCCGTTCGCGGTGATTTCGGCCGTGCAAGGCTGAAGCGATTCTAATTTGGAAGCGTCAATCCTGGTCTAAGAGCCGAAACCATCGGAGTTAACCGTTGGGTTACCGGGTTCGCGAGCGGGGCGCTCACGGGTTCGGGTGTGTTCTTGGGGAGATCATGGTGGCGATTGTTTCAGCGCGTTCGGCGCGGCGTTTTCTGTTGGGCGTCGCGTTCACGAATGCCGGCGTTCTTGGATTTGGCGGTCTGGATATTTCGAACTCGCAGGCCCAGACGGCTTCCACTCCGCTGCCTCCCGTCACCATCGACGCGCCGCAAAACCAGAAGCCACGCCGCGCCGTGGCTCCCGCCAAACGATCGCGCGCGCGCTCGACCGCGGCGGGCAACAGCCGTTCGCGTGGCGCCGGATCCGAACCATCCGCGTCGAATGTCGCGGGGCAGGGCGTCAAGCCGAACCCCGGCAGCGATTCGCTGCAGCCGCTCGGCGGGCAATTGCCTCAGCCGACAACGCTCACCCGGCAGATCACCCAGAGCGCCACGGTGGTGGAGCGCGGACAGATCGAACAGACCTCGCCGACCGGACTGCTGGACATTCTGGCCAATGTTCCGGGCATCTCGATCGCGCGGTCCGGCGGCATCGGCGGCCAGATCTATCTGCGCGGCTTCAGCTCGAATGCGTTCCGCTCGCCGGTCTATCTCGACGGCGACCGCTTCCGCGGCCGCAACACGCTGCAGCTGAATTATTTTGCGCCGGAAGAGATCGAGCGGGTCGAGGTGATCCGCGGGCCGGCGTCGGTGATCTATGGCAGCGAGGCCCTCACCGGTCTCGTCAATATCGTCACCCGCAGCCCGACCGGCGATCCGAACGGGCCGTTTCGCTTCACCGGCGGCGGATGGTCGGTCGGCGGCGGCAGCGCCGCAAAATCCCTGAACACCTTTGAATGGGCGCAGGGCGCCGGCGGCGGCTTCGATTTCCTGGCCGGTTTCAGCGGGCGATGGGGCGGCAATTATGAAACGCCGCTCGGCCAGGCGCCGAACAGCGACTACAACAGCATGGGCGGCAGCCTGAAGCTAGGCTACACGCCGGACCTCGGCCAGCGCTTTGAGCTGACCTTGCGCAAATATTCCGAAACCGATGGCCGCGCCGGCGGTGTCGGCGGCGCGCCGGGCGCGCCCTACCTGACTGTGCGACAGGATCCCAACAACGTCGAAACCGCCCGCCTGGCTTACACCGGCGAACTCGACGGGCTGGTCAAGCATGTCGAAGCCTCGATCTATGCCAATTATTTCGACACCACGCTGACGACGGTCAACAACACCATCAACGCCAACAACATCGCGACCCGAACCGTGACGTCGAACAGCCATGTGATCGGGCCGCTGGTGATCGGCGGGCGCGTGCTCGGCGCGATCCCATGGTCGGGTGGCTTCGGCGAAGCCAAGACCACCTTTGGCGCGGATACGTTCAAGGAAGACCGGCCGGGCAGCTGGGGATTCTCGCAGACTGTCAACCGCAACGCGACGACCGGCGCCGTCACCAGCGTCGTCAACGCGCCGCTGGCGAAATCCGGTCCGGACACCACGCAAACCAATGCCGGCGCCTTCGTCCTGCACGAATGGACGCCGGTGGCGCCGCTGACGCTGTCGGCGGGCGGCCGGTTCGACTGGTTCAACACCACCACCGACCTTTCCCCGATCGCGCCGGCGGTGCTGCCGGCCTTCATCGGCAAGACCGACGTCGACCGCACCGCGCCCACCGGCAGCGTCGGCGCGGTCTATCGCATTCTTCCCGCGCTCGATCTGCTGGCCAGCGTCGCCACGTCTTTCCGGCAGCCGACCAATTCGGAAATGTTTTCCTCCAGCGCCACCAGTATTCCGAACCCCGGCCTGGTGCCGGAAACCGGGGTCACCTATGAGGGTGGCTTCCGCCTCCATGTCGCCAATGCGACGCTGAAGGTCACAGCGTTCGACAGCCAATACGAGAACTTCCTGCAGACCGTTCCGGTGGTCTTCAACGGCTCCGCCGGATTCACCCAGTCGCAGAATGTCGGCAAGGCCGAAGTCACCGGTGTCGAGCTCGAGGAGCGTTGGCAGATGACGGAGACCGTCAATTTGTTCGGCAGCGCCACCTATATTCGCGGCACCAACACCACGACGAACACGCCGTTGCCGTTCCTGGCGCCGTTCCGGGGCCGGGTCGGCGTGCAATACGCCTCGATCGATGCCGGTTATTCGATCGAGGGTGTGGTCGACTGGGCCACCCGCAAGAGCCGGATCGACGCCGCGCAGGAATTCCAGACCGCCGGCTACGCCATTCCGAAGCTTTACGCCACGCTGCAGCTCGGCCGGCTGGTCTCGCCGCAACTGGGCGACACCAAGCTGATTATCGGCGTCGAGAATATCTTCGATACGGCATATCGCGATGCCTCGACCTTCGCCAATGTCGCGTTCCCGCAGACCCTGACCAATCCGCTGGTCGAAGTCGGGCGGAATTTTACCGCTAAGCTGCAGCATACGTTTTGAGGGCGCTTTGGGATCGGTGATCGGAAGCGCGAAAGACGGGAACCGGACCAAGGATTTTATTCTGGTTGCATACAATCTCGTAACGTTGCCCACCAATTGGTCTTGAAGCCGTTGCTTTCAGGCGCTTGAGTAAGGGCGCTCATCCATTCGGGTGCCACCGGGATCAAACCCGCCGCGTCTGATCCATGAAGCACAACGCTGCCGGCCCAAACCGGCAGAGTTTGCTTTTCAGCGGGCGTCACAGGGCGCAGCGATAGTGCGGATGCCACCACCCAGGACGACTGGCTGGCGAAGATACTGCCTTTATCTATGCGCGCGGGCTCGCGGCGCGGTGTTCGATCCAGTCACCCAGTGCCGGCGTCAATCCTTGCGTGGGCTTTGGCCCGGGCCGGGCGAAGCGACCGGCGCGGGCGGCGCGCGGCTTCAGCCGGGCCAGCGTCTGCGCCTGGCTCACGGCCGCGGCGAGCGGATCGATCAGCGGCACCGGGATCCGATCGGCGATGCGCCCGGCGAGCCCGGCCAGCGGTGCCCCGGCAAGGATGATCACGTCGGCGCCGTCGTTCCTGATGGTGCGTTCGGCGAGTGCGACGAGCTCGTTTTCCAGTTCGTGCTGAACGGTCGCCACCGACTGGAAGCTGGCATCGGGGACGCGGATACCGGCGCATCGCGCCTCCAGCCCGCACAGCGCGACGGAATCCTCGAACCAGGCCACCAAAGTTCTGGAAAAGGTCAGGATGGCGAAGCGCTTGCCCAGCATGCAGGCGGTCAGAATGGATGATTCCGCCATCGCGGTGACCGGGATCTCGAACAGCTCGCGCGCCGCGATCAGGCCAGGATCGCCGAACGCCGCGATCACCACGGCGTCGGCGCCATCATGATGCTCGGCAATCATCTCCAGCGTGATCGCGCTGGCAATCGCGGCCTCGGCGCGGCTGGCGATGTAGGGCATGCCGCGGCTCGCCGTCAGCGCCACCAGTTCGACGCCGGGGGCGAGCACTTCCGCCGCCGTCCCCATCATGCGCTCGGTCATGTCGGTGGAGGTGTTGGGGTTGATCAGAAGGATTTTCATGGCGCGACTTTCCCCGGCAGCGGCCGGGCCGGAGTGAAGTGGATTCCGCGGCAAACCCGGCGGAGCGAATTATTCGCGGCACGTCAGCCGCCACGGACGCGCGCCCACAGCGCGCGGATCGCGGCATCCGCCTCGCGCCGGATCGATTCCGCATCTACTTTGGTCGGCCGGCCGTCCTCGACCACGATATCGCCGTCGACCACCACCATCTCGACATCACGCCCCTGGGCGACGTGCACGATATTGCCCAGCGGATTGATGTTGGGAGTGAGATGCGGGCGGCGGAAATCGAAGGCGACGAGGTCGGCGCGCTTGCCGATCTCGATGCTGCCGATTTCATCCTGCAATCCCATGGCGCGCGCGCCGCCCATGGTCGCCATCTGGAAAACCGTCGAGGGCTGCCAGTCTTCCGTGACCGAGCCGTGCTGGATCCGCCCCACCGCCAGCGACCAGCGCATCAGCTCCACCATGTCGGCATGCATGTTGTCGGTACCGAGCGTCAGATGCGCGCCGGCGTCCCGCAGTTTGGACGTTGGCGCGATGGTCGCGCCGGTCGCGTTGCCCTTGGCGATGTTGGCGACGTTGATGCCGGCCCGGCCGATGCGAGCGATGTCGCTCTCGCTGACATGGATGCAGTGAGCCGCCAGCAGCGTGTCGGTCAGGAGTCCGACCTCCTCGAGCAGTTCCGGGGGGCTCATGCCGTCGCGGTCGCGAATGCGGGCCAGTTCCACCTTGCTCTGGGACAGATGGGTCGTCACCCGCAGGCCGTTGGCCCGCGCGGCTTCGCCGATGCGCTTCAGGAAAGCCGTCGAGCAGGTATCGGGGGCATGGGCGGCCAGTTGCACGCCGATGCGGTCATTGCTTTTGCCCTGGTAGCGCTGCGCGAGATCGAGCGCCGCCTGAAGCGTCTGGTCGCCGATGCTGTCCTTGTGTTCCCATTTTCCAGTCGACACGCCGCTGAAATCGACGTCGTGGATGCGGCCGCAGGACCACACCCGCAGGCCGACCTCGGCCATCGCGGGCGTAATGATGTCGGCATGCACGAAGGTATCGTTGATCAGCGTGGAGCCGAACAGCATGGCCTCCAGCGCGCCGAGCCGCGAGATCGCATAGGCCTCGTCGGGTGTCACCATGTGACCCTGCGGAATGCCGGGCGTGTAGGCCGGAGCGAATCCGAGGTCCTCGGCCACCCCGCGCACCATGGTGAGGATGGCATGGGTGTGGATATTGACCAGGCCCGGCGTGATCACGCGCCCGTCGAGATCGACGACGCGCCGTGCCTGAGGCAGCGGCTTGTCGCGAGAGGCGGACTCGACCAGCACGAAGCGGCCGTCCGAAACGCCGACCACGGCATTCTCGATCAGCGGCTGCCGTGGATCCGCGGTCAGCATCGTGGCGCCGGTCAGGACCAGATCAAGGGGCGGAAGGGGAGAAGTCATCGCGATCACCGGTTGAGAACATGGGTCAGGAAGCGCCTGGTCTTTTCCTCGCGCGGAGCCGAGAAGATCGTTTCGGGCGGCCCCTGCTCGACGATGATGCCGTCGGCCATGAAGATCAGCCGGTCGGCAACCTTGCGGGCAAAGCTCATTTCATGGGTCACCACGATCATGGTCATGCCTTCGCGGGCGAGGGCGCCCATGACGTCGAGCACTTCATGGACCAGTTCCGGATCGAGCGCCGATGTCGGCTCGTCGAACAGGATCAGGGACGGCTCCATCGCCAGCGCGCGGGCGATGGCGACGCGCTGCTGCTGCCCGCCGGACAATTGCGACGGACGCTTGTCCATGTGGTCGGCCAGGCTGACGCGGGCGAGCTGCTCGGCCGCCCTGGCGTCGGCCGCGGCCTTCGACAGGCCGAGCACCTTGCGGGGGCCGATGGCGACGTTCTGCAAGGCGGTCAGATGCGGAAACAGATTGAAGCGCTGGAACACGAAGCCGAATTTCCGGCGCTGCAACGCGAGCCTGGTCTCGCTCATCGGCTCCCAGCGCGCGGCCTCGCCGACATAGCTGCCGCCGACGGTGTCGCCGGCCAGCGTGATCTCGCCGCCGGACGGCGTTTCAAGATGGTTGAGACAGCGCAGCACCGTGGTCTTGCCCGATCCCGACGGCCCGATCAGCACCAGGGTCTCTCCGGCCATCAGGTCGAGGGAAATGCCCTTGAGGATCTCGCGATCGCCAAAACTCTTGCGCAGGTCGCGGACCGTAAGCAGCGGCTTGTCTGAAGCGGTGAGATGTTTGTTCATGCGATCACCATGCCGGCAGGCGGCGCTCGATCAGCCGCGAGACGTAGGACAGCGCCGAGATGATGACGTAGTAGTAGATCGCCAGCAGGGCGAAGATTTCCAGCGGTACGAAGTGCGAAGCGATGATTGCCTGGCCCGAGCGGGTCAGCTCATAGACCGAGATCACCGACAGCAGCGAGGTGTTCTTGACCAGCGAGATCAGGTCATTGGTCAGCGCCGGCATCATCGGCCGGATCGATTGCGGCAGCAGGACGTAAAGCAGGATCCTGCCGCGGGTCATGCCGATCGACTTGGCGGCTTCGGTCTGGCCTTTCTCGACCGATCCCACAGTGCCGCGAACGATCTCGGCGATATAGCCCGCCGAGTTCAGCGACAGCGCGATCACGCCCGCCCAGAATTCGCCGAGCCGAAATCCGGTCATGGGCAGGCCGAAGAACACGATGAAGATCTGGATCAGGAGCGGCGTGCCGCGAACGAAATCCACATAGGCGCGCACCGCCCAGCGCGCCCAGTTCCAGCCTCCCAGCGAGATCAGGCCCAGCGCGATGCCGCCAAGCAGACCGAACAGCGCGGCAAGCGCCGAAATCCTCAGCGTCATGACGGTGCCTTCCGCCAAAAGCGGGATGGCCATTTCGACGATGGCCCAGTCGATGCTCATGGGGCGCTATTCGGCGGAGAGAGAAGGGAATGCGGGACCGGCGCGCCGGTCTCGCGGTTTGATCACGAGAAGGCCGGGATCTGGTCGGCCAGCTGCATCCGCACGCCGAACCACTTTTCCTGCAGCGCGTAGATTTCGCCGCTGGCCTTCAGCGCGGTGATGCGCCCGTTCAGGAACGCGATCATCTCGGCGTCCTCCTTGCGGGTGCCGATGCCGGCCCAGTTGCGCGGACCGATATTGCGGACGATGCTGTATTTGCCGGGCGCGTCCTTCACCACCTGGGTCAGCGTGGCCAGCGAATTGATGACGCCATCCACCGAGCCCTGGGCCAGCGCCAGATAGGCGGCGGGATGATCGTCATAGGTCTTCACCTCCGCAAAACCCTTGCCGGTGGCCGCCTTGAGCGTCTCCTGAAGCTTGGTCTTCATGGTGTCGCCGGAGGAGCCCAGCTTGACGCCGAGAATCTTGCCGGCCATTTCGTTGAGGCCCTTGATGGTCTCCGCGTCGGACGCGCGGACCAGCATTTCCTGCGTCGCTTCGGCGTAGGGGATGGTGTAGCCGACCTTCTCGATGCGCTCCTTGGTGTAGGTCAGCGAGGTCATGATGACGTCGAAGTTGCCGGCATAGAGCGCCGGGATCACACCAGCCCAGGCGGTGTCGACCATTTCGACCTTCACGCCCAAGGGAGCGAACAGCAGCGAGGCGAGTTCGACGTCGTAGCCGACGATCTTGTTGCCCTCACGAAAGGTGAAGGGACGATAGGCCGCCTCGCAGCCGACGCGGACAAGGCCAGCCTTCTTGAGGCCCTCGATGGTCGTCGCGGCAAGCGCGCTGCTGGTCAGCACGGTGGTTACCGATGGAGCCGCCAAGGCCCAGACCGCGGCAGTCGTCTTCAGGAATTGGCGGCGGGTCGCACCGGAGCCGGGAGGCTTCAAGCTCATGACGGTCTCTCTTTCGTCTGCTGTTGTCACACAGCTCCGCCCTTCAAATTGCATGCCATCGATAATAGTTACGTAATATCAATTGTATACGTTTTATGGCGCGGCGCGATTGACCATTATCTGGGCAATGTTCGACCAAATCGTCATCAATCGGGCGGTCGGCCGCGCCATGCCCATCAGGCCTTCGCGGCCCGATCAGGCTTCGGTCGAAGCGGCGGGCTCCTCGACGGCGGCCGGGCCGGTCTCCCGCTTCAGCACGCCGCAAACCGTTTCGCCGGTCCGCAGCAGGTGCCGGCGCCAGACCAGCCTTGCCTGTTCGGGATCGCGGGCATGGAACGCCGCCATCACCGCCTCGTGCTCCTCTACGGATTCCTGCCAGCGGCGCGGATCGAGGATCGCCATATAGCGCCCGCGACGCGCCCTCAGCATCAGGCTGGCGTGGGTCGCGACCAATACCGGATTGCCGGAGAGCCTGACGATCTCGTCGTGAACCAGGCTGTTCAGTTCGAAATACGGATCCTTTTCCCGGCGCGCATAATGCGCGCACATCCGCGTGTGCATGCCGTCCAGCAAAGCGAGATCGGTGGCGTCGATGCGTGTGACGACGAGTTCGGCAGCGAGACTCTCGAGCCCCGCGATCACCTCGAACAGGTTCCGCGCTTCGGCCTGCGTGAACGACATGATGCGAGCGCCCCGGTTCTGGGAGATCTCGATCAAGCCTTCCACTTCCAGCAGCTTGAGCGCTTCGCGGAGCGGCGTCCGCGACACCCTGAGCTGCTCGCACAACGCCCGCTCGATGATGCGGCCGCCAGGCTGCACCTCGCCGCGGATGATCATGTCCCGCAGCGTGTTCGCGACCTGCCTGGCGAAAGGTATCTTGCGGGACAGCGTGGTCCGCGGACGCGTAGCGCCCGTTGCCGCCGGCTTCGGCCCAGCGACCTGTTCCATCGATCTCTCCGCTTCACCGCATCAAACCTTGGTTGCAATCTAGCGCAACCGCCAACGCATCGCAAAGATACGCCTTTGCGTCGCTCGCGTGAGTTGCTTGCCGACGACATCAGGGGGCAGAACAGCCTGGCCGCGAAGCGCTCTGCAGCGGCACCGCGACGGAGTACCTCCACGTCACCGCAATGACGAAGGTGGCGATAGCCATTAATCGGACGGCAACCTATCTGCCCGAAACTTCGTAAGGCTGGGGCTCGTCTTGCCGATTCGTCCGACGGTGGAACGGCCGGCACGTCTCAGCATTGGATTTAAGGAGCAGCGTCCGCGCTGCCGACATCGATGCGAGGCCTACTGTGCTACGGACGATCGAGCGCCTGTTTGAAGCCATTGAAGCCAATGCGAGCTGCGCGGTGGTGGCGGTGCTGACGTCTTTCGCCATGACCGGCTGCCTGCGCTTGTTGTGGGAGTAGGTCCGGCGGGTGGTCGCCGTCACCCGGTTCCACCCCCTTGCCAGCCGCCAAATCGTAGCTATACTTCTTCTTTCAGCCTCGGCTGAGCTTCTTTGGCAGACTGGCCCGTCTTTTCAGGCGGGCCGTTGCCGTTTTGGGGGCTACTATAATGACTCGGTCCAATCGGGTTGACCACATCCGCCTGACGTCGCATCCGGCGCCGGGCGCCAAGCCGGCTTTCCCCATCCACTGGGGGGCAGCGACTGCGCGGGAACGCGGGCCGGTGATCGGCACCGTCTCGCATCCGCAAGACCGCAACGTGATCGGCACCCATGGCGGGTCCTATTCGATCTACCGGGCGCTGGCGGTATCCTCGGGCGAACTCGATCCGATCAAGCGGCCGGACCTGCTCAACACCCACCCCGCGGCGACGGTCGGCCTTGCCCCGCAATGGACCGATCCGGAAAAAATCGTCTCGCTCGACCCGTGGGGCCATCTGGTGGCGGAAAATTTCGCCAAGGAAATCGGCGAGGGCATCGATATAAGGCCCAGCATCGCCATCACCCGCGCCCGCCTCGATTTGCCCGAACTGCAGGCCGCGATCGCCGCCGGCCGGCTCAAGCACGACGGCAACGTGGTGCACAAGAACGGCAGCGTCTCCGTGGTCAAGATCGCGCTCGATCCGGTGTGGTATCTGCCGGGCCTGGCCAAGCGCTTCGACACCACCGAGAACAATCTGCGACGGGCGCTGTTCGAGCAGACCGGCGGCATGTTCCCCGAATTGGTGACACGGCCCGATTTGCAGGTGTTTTTGCCGCCGATCGGCGGCATCACCGCCTATCTGTTCGGCGATGTGACCAAGTTGCCGGACCACCGCACCAAAATCACCTGCCGCGTCCATGACGAATGCAACGGCTCCGACGTGTTCGGCTCGGACATCTGCACCTGCCGTCCCTACCTGATCCATGGCATCGAGGAATGCGCCATCGCCGGCCAGTCCGGCGGCCTCGGCATCATCCTCTACAACCGCAAGGAAGGCCGCGCGCTCGGCGAGGTCACCAAATTCCTGGTCTACAACGCCCGCAAGCGGCAGGAAGGCGGCGATGCCGCGGCGCAGTATTTCGAGCGCACCGAATGCGTCGCCGGCGTCCAGGACGCGCGCTTCCAGCAATTGATGCCGGACGTGATCCACTGGCTCGGCCTCAAGCGGATCGACCGTTTCATCTCGATGAGCGACATGAAGCACGACGCGCTGGTCAGCCAGGGCATCGACATCGTCGAGCGCGTCGCCATCCCCGACGACATGATCCCCGCCGACGCCCATGTCGAGATCGCGGCGAAGAAGGCCGCCGGCTACTACACGCCCGAAGCGCCGAAGCCGCAGGATCTGCTGGACTCGGTCGGCCGTCCGTTGGAAAAGTATTGAGAAGCCCGTAGCTGCCTGTAGCCCGGATGAGCGCAAGCGACATCCGGGTCGGACGGCAACCCCGGATGTCGCTTCGCTCATCCGGGCTACAGGCCCGCCTTCATCCCCAACCTGAAAGAACCCCCATGGACGGCGTCACCATCGTTACCCACCCCCTGGTGCAGCACAAGCTGACGCTGATCCGCGACAAGAGCCGCTCGACCAAGGGCTTTCGCGAGTTGCTGAACGAGATCGGCATGCTGCTGTGCTACGAGGTGACGCGCGACCTGCCGCTCACCGACGTCGACATCGAAACTCCGCTGACCAAGATGACCGGCAAGGAGATCGCCGGCAAGAAGCTGGTGTTCGCGCCGATCCTGCGCGCCGGCCTGAGTTTCCTCGAAGGCATGATCGACCTCGTGCCCTCGGCGCGCATCGCCCATATCGGGCTGTATCGTGACCCGGACACCTTCGTCGCAGTGGAATATTTCTTCAAGGCGCCGGCCAATCTCGACGAGCGCCTGGTCATCGTCATCGATCCGATGCTGGCGACCGCCAACACCGCGGTCGCCGCGATCGACCGCATCAAGGAACGCGGCGCCAAGGACATCCGCTTCGTCTGCCTGCTGGCGGCGCCGGAAGGCATCGAGCGGCTACGCGGCCGCCATCCCGACGTGCCGATCTGGACCGCGGCAGTCGACGACCACCTCAACGAGCACGCCTATATCCTGCCGGGATTGGGCGATGCCGGCGACCGGGCCTACGGAACGAAGTGAGCTGGCACCGATTGTTGCACGCACGGTGAATGCTAACGCATTTCTCCATCCTTCAGGAACAGCCTGTCGAAAACATGCAGGTGCAGGCGCGCGACCAGGAAGCCGAAACTCGCCATTCCAAAGCCAATGGCGAATTGCTGCAGGGTTTTTGGCAGTCTGAGCCATCTCATCAGAGGCGGAAGCGCCAGCGCAGCCATCGCGGCGAAGACGACAGTGAGGACCAGGCCTCCAAGGGTTGCTTCGATCGTCAATTTTCTCGCTGACAGGCCGGACCAATTATTCCACTGCGCGACAGCAAAGCCGATGACTGCGACGACTGGAATCAGCACCGCCGCGATCTGCAGCAGACGAGACAGCCTCCAGACCTTGAAGGCTATGTACTCTGCCGTCTTTAACCGCCTGAAAAATGCGTCGTCGACCGTTGATGCCGTCATGTCGGGCTGGGCCTTGAGGAATTTCCAGCTGCCGGGATTCGCGGCCGGTATCGGAAATCCGAGAACGTCCGATTGCAGCGCGCCCTTCGCCATCAGATAGCCGCTCGTCATGAGCGCGTAGGCTTCGGTATCCGAAAATGAGTCGAGGTCGGTTCGGATCGCTGCGAGCTGCCTTTGAACCTTCTTTTGGACACCGTAGCTCGTCAAGGGACTACGGGACGGACGCTCCGAGGGATCCTGGCAATCGATCCAGTCGACGGCCTCGGAATCCAGGTCCTTCTTGAGGTGAAGGAACATCAGTCCGCTGAGCAGGCCGGCGCGGCGGCGCGCCGCGAGTTCGCCGAACTGCGCTTCGCGAACACGCGATTGCAGGATCGAATTGGCCCGCAACGGAACACTCAGCAGGCCAAACGGCGCGACGTCGAGCGTATCCATCTGCCCGCTGGCGTCGGAGACCAGCATGACCGTGCAATCCTGCTCCAGCAGGGCGCTTGTCCCCTGGTTGTCATGGACGCCACCGTCGACGAGACCCAGAACGCGATCCGGATAGAGGCCGGCGATGGGAAGTGGCTCGAACAGCCCCGGTACGCAGGAAGACGCCGCGACGGCCGATCCGAGGCGAGTCTTTCGCCACGGTGGCGGGGCTTCATCGTGATACAGACGCTGCAGACGGTAGTTTGCATCGATCTCGCTGTTGATGCCCGCCGGAGGCTCCCCCATCCAGCTTGCCGTGAATTGCCAGGTGTGTCCGGTGTTCAGCGTGGTCGCGTTGAGGATCAGGTTGGGGACTTTTGCCTGACGTCTCCAGTTGTGCGATTTCGGAGTGAAGGTGGCCGGCTCCCCATTGGGAACGATGGTCAGTTCGTCGAGCCAGCGGTCTTTTTCGCCTTCGCCGTCATTTACCTTGCCGAATAGCTCGCTCTCATACAATTCGCCGACGCGCAGTGTCCGCGAATAGTTACCGACAAACATCATCTTCAGGTTCGTCTTCCACTCCGCGGCCACGCGTGTCCGGATGTTACGCTGGACGCCGGCGAGAAACTCGTCCGCGATATTTCGAACGATGGCGATGTAGTCGTTGGCCGTGATCTGGTGATCCGGCTTCGATTGCAGCAGGTGCCGAACATGCAGGTAATAGTGCGCACCAATGATGGAGCCGCCCGAGACGCAGGAGAGGCACTCGATCCCGCGAAGCAAATCCATCTCGGCCAGCCGTGCAAGGACGCCGATGTGAAACAGAGAGGCACGAAAGCCGCCTCCGGACAGGGCAAGCCCGATCCGTCCGCGAAATGCGCTTCTTATGGCCGACTGATTGCCGCCAACCAGACTGGATACCGCATCCCAGGCGTGGTCGATCGGCTCCTGTCCGTCGACGGGCAACTTATCTCGGAGCCGCGTCAGCGAGGCCAGTTGCCGGGTCGTGGATTCCTTTTGCCAATCGGGCACATTGTCCGGCGTGACGGCCTGAGCAAGCACCTTTCCGGCTTCGGTAAACCTGCCAAGTCCGAACAGCGCCTCAGCGAGAGTCACCAACTTCCACCAGTCCGGAGCATTGGCGGCCTGTGTTTTGCCGAGGTGGCTCGCGATTTGTGTGCGGATATCCGCGGCCTGGACTACTCGTCCATGCGCCACCGCAGGCACGGCGGCAGGCGCGTCCGGAGCTTCCAGAACCGCCAACAGATCAAGGACAAAGGCCGCATTTATGCCGGGATACCAGGGATCGCGGGAATCCGGTCCCAGTTCGAATCCGCGCAGGTAAAATAACAGGGATCGCTCGAGATCGTCTCTGCGGGTAAATGCTTCCCAACGTCGTTTATAGATGGCTCCGGCGAGTCCGAGGATCTCCTGATTGGGCGTCGCTTCGAGCGAAGCGATCGACCGCAGGATCCGGAGAGCCTGTTCGAGGCGGGCATCGACGGGGAGGTCCGGGTCCTTGTAGGTACAAAGCGACCACTCAGCACCTACCTTTTCCTTCAAGCTGGCGGAGGATTGAACATCGCTCTCCGCGAATCGTATTTCCAGCAATCGCCGGGCAAGTCCGAAATTCGGCTCCTCTTTCAGTGTCTTTGCAAGCCGCTCCAATTCTTCGGGCTCGGCTTTCTCGCCCGCGAGAATTTTTCCGGCGCGTAATGCGTTAGCGCTCCGATGCATGAGTTTGCTCCCCCCCAAGACTACGAAGGATTGTACCGACGGCTTTCTACACGTAAAGGGCCAATCTGCCGCGCATGGTTGCGAGCCGGCGCAACCCGGCCGCAAGTGTTGCGAGACGTGCAACGCTGCTTGTCGCCGCGATACAATTTTTCACTTGATAAATACGCTTCCATCGCCAAAACTCGGGGCAACAACAAGCAACGAGACGATGGGAGGTACGCATGGTCCAGTCGACCGTACAGGACGGCATGCAGATCGACTGGGACGTCGAGATCGTCGTGGACGACGGCCTGGTGTTGCGCGCGGATGTGTTCCGGCCGATCGCCGCGGGACAATATCCGGTGCTGCTGACCTACGGTCCCTATGCCAAGGGACTGGCTTTCCAGGACGGCTATCCGAGCGCCTGGCAGAGCATGATCGCCGGCCATCCCGACGTCGCCTATGGCTCGACCAACAAATACCAGAACTGGGAAGT
>JAQGJF010000570.1 GCA_028290765.1 Tardiphaga sp. | reverse complement strand
GTTGCGCGTGCGATCTCGAAAGATCGAAACACGCGCTTCGAAAATTTTGATTCGAAGGTTTGTGGAACGCTAATCCTGCTCGTCGCCAAGCTGAGGTTTCATTCCGTCAAATGTTTGGCGGTATTTTTTTGCGCGAAGGTTCCGTCCGCATGCAGGCCATGCACGGTGCGCAATGAGACGGCGTCGGTTGCAGGATGGATTTTGCCGCAGCTGGAAAACCTGTGTCGCTCAGGCGACTTCATCCAGCGCGACGGGTTCTTCACACAAGCGCAGATGGCCTACGGGTCCAGCTCGGTGTCCCAATAGAGATAATCCAGCCAGCTGTCGTGCAGGTAGTTCGGCGGGAACAGCCGGCCGTTGCGGTGCAGCTGATGCACCGTCGGCGCGAACGGCGGCTGTTTTGGGAACATCCGCGCCTGCTGCGGCGTCAAATTGCCCTTGCGCAGGTTGCACGGCGAACAGGCCGCAACGACGTTCTCCCAGGTGGTCTGGCCGCCCTTGGAGCGCGGGATGATGTGGTCGAAGGTGAGGTCTTCCGGCGCCGCGCAATATTGGCAGACGAAGCGGTCGCGCAGGAACACGTTGAACCGGGTGAAGGCCGGATGGGTGGTCGGTTTGACGAAGGATTTCAGCGACACCACGCTCGGCAGCTGAATCTCGAACGAAGGGCTGCGCACCGCGCGGTCGTAGTGCTCAACAATATTGACGCGGTCGAGAAACACCGCCTTGATCGCGTCCTGCCACGACCAAAGAGACAGCGGATAATAACTCAGCGGCCGGAAATCCGCATTCAGCACCAATACCGGCCAACCGCCTTGCGAGACATGTGCGTTCAAGTAACGCTCCTGACCCCCACATTCGGCTGCGAAGCAGCCTGCGCCTGCATACTACAGGCAGCGTGACGGCATTGTGAAGAGCGTTGGCGGCCTATCCAGCCCGGCTGGCACGGCATGCTGGATGGCCGAATCGCGCCTTCCAGCTCCGTCCGGGAGGTTCCAGGCCGGGTTTTCCCGGCTTCCTTGCCTCCGTCAGGCGGATGCGCGATCCGCCAGCTTGAGCGACAGCAGGGCATGCGCCAGCGCGCCGCCGGCGCGCACCGCGGCGGCGACCACGGCCGCCTCCGCCAGTTCCTCCCGGCTGGCCCCGGCGCCGAGGGCGCGGCCGGTATGGACGTCGATGCAATATTCGCACTGGGTGGTGAGCGCGACCGCGACCGCGATCAATTCGCGGACCTTTAACGGGATCGCGCCGTCGGCGCGGAACGCCGCATGGTCGAACTGAAAGAAGGCATCGATTTCGCGCGGCGCCAGTTGCTTTAGCGCCGGGATCAGCGCGAAGTCGGAGCCATCGGCATAATGGGTTGCGGACATCTAGTTTCCTTCCTCGGTGGTTGATGGGGAACGCTTCGCCTGGAGGGCGCAGACGGTGCCGTGCAGCCAGCACATCGGGCAGCCGTGCAACATCACGAGCGCCAGCGGCAACAGGATCAGCGCGGGCCACGCCGCGTTCCAGGGCGCTGCGAACGACACACGATCGCGGACAGGCCGGCCGCGCCGCGCGCCAGATGCACGGCGCGGGACGAATCGGCCAGCAGCCGGCGGAAAAAGCGGCGAGCGGGTGGGTGGATCGTCATGATTCGCGGCCGAAATAGCCGCCGGCCAGCAGACGCTCGCGAACCTGTTCGCGGGCGCGACGCAACCGGCTCTTCACGGCTTCCAGCGACAAATTCAGGGCTTCGGCGGCTTCCGGCGCGGTCATCTCCTCGATGTCCCGCAGGATCAGGACGCGTCGGTAGTCATTCGGCAGCGCCTCGATCGCCGATGCGAGATCGCGCTGCAATTCGTTCGGGATGCGCGGCGCCGCGATGGCATCGAGTTCGGAAGGATCGAGTGCGATTCCCGCTTTGCGCATCAACCGGCGGCATTCCCGCGCCACCACGCGAAACAGCCAGCCGGCGAAGGCCGGCACCGCTCGCAGCATGCCGACCTTGCGATGCAGGATCCACAAGGCGTTCTGCACCGCGTCCTCGGCATCCTCCGGGCCGGCGCAGAGCCGGCGCGCGAAGCGCTGCAGATCCGGCTTGGACGCCGCCAGCAACGCTTCGATCGCGCCGGCCTCGCCGCGCTGCGCGGCCTCGATGAGCATGGTCGCTGGGGTCGATGCTTTCATGCCTGCCGTTCCTTCCGTGTCTCGCTTGTATGGCAAGAGGCGGTGGAGGCCAAAAAAGGGTCAGGCGGGCGCAAATTTTTTCGAAATGGCGCTGATGAGGTCTGCGGGAAATGACGGCCCATGGTTCCACTTTAATATGCGGCAACTCAACTGCCTTTCATGGAGACAATCCTGCCTCGCCCCTTGATCGGATGATCTCTCCACCTACCCTTTTGGAGGGCAGCAACAACTCTGAGGTCGTGGCATGCTGGTATTCATTGCAGGCGCTACCGGTGCGGTAGGCCGCCGACTGATTCCCCTATTGGTTTCGGCAGGCCATTCGGTGGTGGGACTGACGCACACGCCGGCCAAAGCCGGAATGATCACTGCGTTTGGGGCCAAGGCCGTCGTCGCCGATGGTCTCGACGAACGCGCCATCGGGGAGGCTGTGGCGTCCAGCGAGCCCGACGTCGTGGTGCATGAGATGACCGATCTGAAAGACGCCTCGGATTTGCGGCACTTCGATCGCGCCTTCGCCAGCAGCAACCGCTTGCGTACCGAAGGTACCGACATCCTGATGACCGCGGCCAGGGACGCCGGTGTCAAGCGGTTCGTCGCGCAGAGCTTTTGTGGCTGGCCCTACGCGCGTGTCGATGGTCCCATCAAGTCGGAGGCCGACCCGCTCGATCCGGATCCACCGCGCGAACTGCGTCACTCGCTCGATGCTATCGAGCATCTGGAACAGGTCGTGACGCACGCGTCGGGGCCGGAAGGGATCGTGCTGCGGTATGGCGCGTTTTACGGCACGGATACCGGCCTGTTCGACGGCCCGATGATCGACCAGATTCGCGCCCGCCGCGCGCCGCTGATCGGCGACGGCGAAGGATGGTGGTCATTCTTGCATATCGATGACGCCGCCGCCGCCACCGCCGCGGCGATTGAGCGTGGCCGCGCGGGCAGCGTGTATAATATCGTGGATGATGAGCCGGCGCCGGCGCGCGAGTGGTTGCCGGCGCTTGCCAGGATGCTCGGCGCCAAGCCACCGTTTCATGTGCCGCCGTGGATCGCGCGCATTTTAGCCGGCGAGCATATCGTGATGATGATGACGCAAAACCGCGCCGGCTCCAACGCCAAGGCCAAGCGCGAACTCGGATGGCAGCCGGCCCACGCGTCATGGCGCGACGGATTTGCCGAGATTGTCCGGCAACGCCACGCAGCCTAGAGCGACAGGATGTGGCCCTGATCCGGCAGCACCCGGCCGCCGAGCGTATCCAGGTACACCTGCTTCACCGTGGTCGGCCCACGACCTTCGGTCACCTTGATCCATCCGTCCAGCTTCGGCGCAAAGCCGGACCAGGCGCTGCCGAACCGCGCATCGATGCCGCCCGGTCCCCATTCCTTGGCCCGCTTGCGAATCTGGTCGGGGGCAAAGAACCAGGAGGGTTTGGCGCCGGGCAGTTCAGGTTCCTCGTCGGACAGGCTCTGGTGGGTCAGTCCGATGCGCCCGCTATATTTGAGCCGATCGCTGAAATGACGATGCAGCGTCGCGCGCAATTCGCCGTTGCCGGCCATGTCGACAAAGGCAACCGGCTGGTCCGGCGGCAGCGTCGACACCTGGTCGTAAGCGACGACCTCGTGATAGCAGCCGAGCGATCCGACGAAATCCGCATTGCCGGCCGAGGTGAGTCCGATCACCTGGATCTGTGGGCGCAATTGGAGCAGATGCGCGAGCCCGAACGCGGTCTTGCTGGAGGCGCTGGAGAGGATCACGCGGCGCGCGCCGAAAAAATCCGCCTCGGCGAGAAAATCATCGACCAGGAACGACAGCATGAACAGTGGCCGCAGCAGCGCCTGATGATCGCCCTGCCGTCCCGCAAAGGCGGGATCGCCGGACACGCGCGCATAGGCATTGTAGACCGGTGCCACGCCCTGGCGATGCGCGGCGCCGTCGCGCAGGCCGCGCTTGCCGACGTCGGCGGCTTCGATCACCAGATGCGTGGCCATCGGGAAATAGCCGAACAGCAACTCCCCTTCGCTGATCTGCGGATGTTTCGAGGCGATCACCTTCCCGAAGCCCCACACCGGAATGTTGCCGAAGCCATCCGGCGCGGGAAACAGCTGCCAGTATTTGAGCTGATCGCCGAGCATCGCATAGGTGATATTGTTGGCGGTGAACGCGAAGCGATCGACTTTTACCAACAGCGCTTCGTCGGGCAGCTCAGTGATCGAAGGGATCGATGTCTCGATGAATTTGCAGCGCGCAAACTCGTCGCGCGCCACGATGAAGTCGGTGGAGGAATTCATGGTCGGACCCCGTCGTTGTTCCGACATGATCCTCACCTTCATTGATGTCGGCTTTGCGACAGCGATTTTGTTTAAAACAGCGTTCGCTTT
>JAQGJF010000564.1 GCA_028290765.1 Tardiphaga sp. | reverse complement strand
CGTAAAAACCCTCGGTGCCGTACGACAGATGGGTGATGACCTGATCGAAGTCGTAACCGCGGTGATTGAGCGGCGCGGGCAGATACTGGCCAAAGAACCAGTACAGAATGTAGGCGCCGCACATCAGCGGCAGCGCCAGCCCCATCAGCCGGCGGGTGCCCTCGAAGATCAGTACCGCGAGCAGCGTGCCGACCGCGAGGTCGAGATGGGTCGGATCGCCGTCGCGCGCGATCAGGTCGGCGTAGAAGATCCACTGGTACAGCCCGCACAGAAAGCCGAGGCTGCCGATCAGCCAGCCCAGCGCGCGCCCGGTGTTGTTTTTGGCGGTGAAGTTGCCGATCAGCCCGAAGGTCATCAGGATCAGGAAGCCGACATGGACGCCGCGCACCACCTGGCTCGGCAGCACGTTCCACGCCGCGACCACCAATTGGAACGCCGCGAAGGCGATGCCGATCGCATAGGCCAGATGGCCCCAGCGTCCCGGACCGAATCCTTCCGGAAAACCGTGCTCGAAATTGTCGAATTCAACCTTGATCGGGGCAGCCGTGCCCTCAGCCTGCAGCATTCTTAGCTATCCTCAATGACGTCTTTCTATCCCTCCCCCTTGTGGGGAGGGTGGCCGGCCGAAAGGCCGGTCGGGTGGGGGTGAACAACGAAGACTGCGCGTGTGGACCCCCACCCCGGCCTCCGCTTCGCTCGGCCGACCCTCCCCGCAAGGGGGAGGGATACAACCTCGTCATCACTTCGATGCGATAGCCGCTCTTACTTGATCAGGCCCTTTTCCTTGTAATAGCGGATCGCGCCGGGATGCAGCGGAATCGGGCTGTCCAGGGCGGCTTTCTCGAGCTTGATCTCGCGGCCGGCGGCGTGGGAATTGGCCAGCTCCGGCAGCGACTCGAAGATCAGCTTGGTCATCTGATAGGCAAGATCGTCCGAAACCGCCGTACTGGTCACCAGATAATTGATCACGGCCGCGGTCGGCACATCCTTGTCCTGGCCGGTATAGGTGTTGGCGGGGATCGTCACCGACACGAAGGGCGGCCCGATCTTGTCGACGACTTCCTTGGGAACCGACACCACGGTGATCTCGCTCGAGGTGCTCAGATCCTTCAGCGAGGCGACGCCGAGACCGGCCGATTGCAGCGTCGCGGCGAGCTGGCGATTTTTCATCAGGTCGACGGATTCGGCGAAAGGAAGGTATTCGACCTTGCCGAGGTCCTTGTAGCTCAGCCCGGCCGCGGACAGGATGGCGCGCGAATTGAGCTCGGTGCCGGACTTCGGCGCGCCGACCGACAGGCTCTTGCCCTTCAGGTCGGCCAGGGTCTTGATGCCGCTCTCGGCAGTGGCGACGATCTGGATGTAGTTCGGATAGATCGCGCCGATGGTGCGCAGCTTGGTCAGCTTGGTCTTGAAGCCGGCCTCGGTGTCGCCATCCGCCGCCGCTTTCAGGGAATCGCCGAGCGTGAACGCGATCTCGCCGCGGCCCTGTTCCAGCAGGATCAGGTTTTCGACCGACGCCTTGGTGGCCTGCACCTGCGTCTTCACGTTCGGAATCTTGTCGCTGAAGATTTTGCCGATGGCGACGCCGAGCGGATAATAGACGCCGGAGGTGCCTCCGGTCAGAACATTGATGAATTGCTGGGCATGGGCGGCGGGCGCCGACACAACCGCCGCGGCGGCGATCGCGGCGGCAATCAACTTCGGTATCATGGACATTACTCTCCCTTAAAAATTTGCCGGGAAAGTGGACGGTCGATGGCGCCGGGTCAACCCATTCCATTGGCTGAGAAAAAGGAAGCTCCGCAACGGCTAAGGCCCTTGCCTTGGTCGGCGAAACCGGCCTGAATGCGCAGCGTTCAATCAAAAAGAGCCGGCCAAGCCGGCCGATGGGGAACCGTCCGGGGGAAGCATGGCTGCCAATCATTTACCGCCCAACGACGAGGTCGTCGCCGTTTCCGACGAGGCCCTCTCGAAGGCGGAATCCTTCGTCGAGGCGGAAGAAGGCGCCGCCAACCGGCTGATGGGCTGGGCCGGACGGATTTCGACCGCGATCGCCGTGGTCATGAGCCTGTTCCACCTCTACGCGGCCTACGCCATCGTGCCGACCCAGGAGCTGCGCTACACCCACGTCGCCTTCACGCTGGTGCTGAGCTTCCTGCTGTTTCCACTGGCGACGCGGTTTCGCAACCGGGTGCGGTGGTGGGACGTGGTTCCCGGAATTTTCGCGGTTGCGACCATCGTCTATGCGCTGTGGGGCGGCGATGATTTCACCGATCGCGCCACCCTGCCCGATCGCTGGGACGTCATCGTCGGCGTGGTGTTCATCGTGCTGCTGCTGGAAGCGACGCGCCGCACCACCGGGCTGATCATGCCGGTGGTGGCGCTGCTGTTCATCGCCTATGCGATGCTCGGCCCGCATCTGCCGGCGCCCTGGACCCATCGCGGCTACGACCTGCCGCGGCTGGTCGGACATCTGTTCATCACGCTGGAAGGCATTTTCGGCGTCGCGGTCGACGTCTCGGCGACGCTGATCATCCTGTTCACGATCTACGGCGCGTTCCTGCAGCAATCCGGCGCCGGCAAGTTCTTCATCGATTTCTCGCTGGCGCTGATGGGCGGCAAGCCGAACAGCGCCGGACGCACCGTGGTGCTGTCGTCGTTCCTGCTCGGCGGGCCCTCCGGATCGGGCGTCGCCACCACGGTCATGATCGGCACCGTGGCCTATCCGATGCTGGCCAAGGCCGGCTTCGAGAAGAACGCCGCCGGCGGATTGCTGGCGGCCGGCGGGCTCGGCGCGATCCTGTCGCCGCCGGTGTTCGGCGCCGCCGCGTTCCTGATCGCCGAATTTCTCAAGATCAGCTATCTCGACGTGATCTGGATGGCCACCATCCCGACCTGCCTTTACTATCTCTCATTGCTGATCATGGTCGAGCTCGACGCCAAGAAGTTCGGCGCCAAGGACGTCACCTTCACGCCGGAGCTGTCGCTCGGCCAGATGACCCGGCGTTACGGCTTTCACTTCATCTCGCTGATCGCCGTGGTGGTGTTCATGCTGGTCGGCTATTCGCCGTCGCTCTCGGTGTTCTACGCCACGCTGACCACCTTCGGCTTAAGTTTCCTGCGCAAGGATACTGCCTTGGTGCCGAAGAAACTGGTTAAGGCGCTGGCCGACGGCTCGATCGGCGCGCTCAATGCCGCCACCACCTGCGCCTGCGCCGGCATCGTGGTCGGCGTCGTCACCTTGACCGGCCTCGGCCTGAAATTCTCGTCGATCGTCATCAGCTATGCCGGCGGCAGTCTCCTGCTGACGGCGATCTATACCTCGCTGATCGTGTGGATCATCGGCCTCGCGGTGCCGGT
>JAQGJF010000549.1 GCA_028290765.1 Tardiphaga sp. | reverse complement strand
GGTGCTTCCGATCGGAGGCGTGAAGGAAAAGGTGCTGGCGGCGATCCAGGCCGGGATCACCACCGTCATGCTTCCGGCGCGCAACCGCAAGGACATCGAGGACATACCCGAAAACGCCCGCAACCGGATTCGTTTCGTCTGGCTCGAGCGCGTGGACGATGCGATCGAAGCCGCCCTCAATCCTCCGCAGGCCAGCGAGCCCGACTTTCCCCACACCACGCACGCCGCCATGACGGAAAAACGGGCAGCGCGATCCCGATAGCTGGCGGCGTTGACAACCGGTTCCGCGGATTTGATCCGCGAAATTGACCGATGTCAGGGCCGCGGCCGGCAATCTCGTTCATGCAACCGAAAAACCCCGCCGTGAGATCACCATCATGCTCGACCGCACCCGCAATGTTTTCACCCCCAAGCATCCCGCGACGCATGTTCCCCGCACCATGTTCGCCGCTGCCATCGACCGTTTCGGCGGGCCGGAGGTCATCACCGGTCACGCCTTGCCGGTACCGCCGCTCGACGCCGATGAAGTCATGATCGCGGTCGATACCGCCGGGGTCGGCCCATGGGATGCCGATGTCCGCGAAGGATACTTTGCGCCCCGCAAACCGCATTTTCCGCTGGTTCTCGGTTACGACGGCGCCGGTATCGTTGCAGCCATCGGCTCGCGGGTGCGCCGGCTGAAAGTTGGCGATGAGGTCTATTCCTACAACTGGGAAAACCCGAAGGGCGGCTTCTATGCGGAATATGTCGCGGTGCCGGCCGACAAGGTCGCACCGATTCCGAGGCGGCTTGATCTGCGGCACGCCGGCGCGATCCCGATTGCCGGTTTGACCGCGCTGCAGGGCATTGACGACGCACTCAAACTGAAGAAGGGCGAGACCATCATCATTCACGGTGCGTCGGGCGGCGTGGGGACGCTCGCCGTGCAATTCGCGCGGCTACGCGGCGCCCGGGTATTCGCGACCGCGTCGGGCAAGGAAGGCGTGGAACTGGTGCGCGAAATGGGTGCGCATGCGGCCGTCGATGGCAAACGCGTTGATATCGACGATCAGGCGCGCCGCTTCGCCCCCCACGGCGTCGACGCTATCCTCGCTCTCGCCGGCGGAGACGCGCTGGAGAAGTGCCTCAACGTGCTGCGGCGCGGTGGCAGCCTGGCGCACCCGAACGGCATCGAGCCGGCGCCGAAGAAACGGCGCGGCATGACCCTGATCCGCTATGACGGCATCTCCGGCGTCCGCGAATTTGAGCGCCTCAATGCAGCGGTGCAAGCGACGAAGCTCAAGGTTCCAATCGCGGAATGTTATCCCCTCGCCCATGCCTACAAGGCGCATGAACGCCTCGCCGAGGGTCATGTGGTCGGAAAGATCATCCTTTCGGTGCACGGCTCGTAGGCGCAAGATTCAACTGGATGCGCATGACACGCAATTGCACGATCGGCGGCTATTCTGTGTCGGCGACCGCTGACAAACGGTCCAGCAGCGAGCTGGAACGCAAGCGGATCTGGGAGCATCGGCTTCACGCGTGGATCAGCTGCTAATTCATCTTGGTCCTAGCAGTTAAGTGAACCTTCGCGCTATGTCGTACTGATACGTAAACCTGCGCGCTTAGGCCTGGGCCTGCATCGACAAGGGTGGCACCGATCTTCGTAATCCTACCAGTAAACCCGCATCAGGACCGACCTAAATGCCCTTGCAGCAAGCATTGGACGCAGGCGCCTGTGGAACGGCATCACTTCATAATTTCGGACGGAGACTCCTTCGAGCATGCGATCGAGGCGGCCTATGTCAGCCCCGTGGCTGCCGAAGCACATGCGGCGCAGATCACCAAGGAATTGTCGGAAGACGGCACCTGGCATGGCGGCCGGATCCTGGTCATCGACATGCGTGGCAATGAAGTCGCACGGGTGCCGATCAGCAGCGAAGGAATGCTCTCGGAGTAACCAGCCGCCCGCGGACTCCGGCTGTTTTGCAAGTTCCCTGTATGGTACTGATTGGTGTGAACAGTCAGCGCCGCTCCTGCGCCGTTGACGGATATCAACGCACGCGACATGCCCGTCTCTATGGAGATATCCATGATGGATGTCCCGTCCCCCTCGGACCGGCGCTGTAAAGCGAGGCCTGGACCATCCAGGTTGCCGGGCGGGCGACTCCGCGTTGCGCCACACCGGCATTCGCTTCATGGGCGATATGCCGTGGGGGACGCATGTCTGCCTTTTTTACGAGACGCCCCAGGACCTGCTCGACACAGCCGTTTGCTATTTTGAGGCAGGGCTGAAGAGCAACGAATTCTGCGTGTGGGCCGTCTCCGATCCGATTTCGCTGCCGCAGGCGGAGAAAGCCCTGCGCCGCGCCGTTCCGGGTTCTGACCGTCATCGCGCCAGGAACGCCGCCGATCTCGCCATAAGGTGCTCGGAGAATAACCCCGCTGCCCCTCATGATCGGCAAACCCGCTTTTTGACAGGCGTCAATGCGTGCCGTCCCGCACGCGCTAAACATGACCGCGCGTCAACCAACCAACCGGCTGCGGGAGCATGTCATGGCCAGCACCAATTTTAACAGCGCCTCTGACGTTCAAACCGATTCTGCGACGGCGACGCTCGCGCAGAACTGGTGGCTGTTCACGCTGCGAGGCGTTTTCGCCATTGTCTTCGGATGTCTCGCGCTGGCCTTTCCCGGGCCAACGATGCTGTCGCTGGTGCTGCTGTTCTCCGCCTACATGCTGGTCGACGGGGTCGCCGAGATCATCTCCGCCGTGCGGGCGATGCGTCGAAGGGACCGCTGGGGATTTCTAATCTTCGCAGGCCTGCTTAATATCGCCGTGGGCATCTGTGCCTTCCTCTGGCCGGGCCTTACCGTCCTTGCCTTCGTGTTGCTCGTTGCTTCCTGGGCAATTGTCTCCGGCGCGTTGATGACGGCCGCGGCTTTCCGCCTGAACATAGAGCATGGCCGGTGGTGGCTGGTTCTGGGCGGGCTGTTGTCGCTTG
>JAQGJF010000543.1 GCA_028290765.1 Tardiphaga sp. | reverse complement strand
TCGCTGCCCAACGGCTTCTTCCACGACTTCCTCTCCGAATCGCGGCAATACGTCCAGGAAGGCAACCAGCTCGTCGTCACCTTCGTCTTCGCCATCATCGTCATCTTCCTGGTGCTGGCGGCGCAGTTCGAGAGCCTGCGCGACCCGCTGGTGATCCTGATCAGCGTTCCGATGGCCATCGTCGGCGCGTTGATCCCGCTGTTCTTCGGCATGGCGACCATGAACATCTACACCCAGGTCGGATTGCTGACGCTGGTCGGGCTGATCAGCAAGCACGGCATCCTGATGGTGGAGTTCGCCAACGAGTTGCAGCTCAATGAAGGTCTCGACAAGCGCTCGGCGATCGAGATGGCGGCGCGGGTCCGGCTGCGGCCGATCCTGATGACGACCGCGGCGATGGTCACCGGCCTGCTGCCGCTGCTGACCGCCAGCGGCGCCGGTGCGGCGAGCCGGTTCTCGATCGGCCTCGTGGTGGTCGCGGGCATGTCGATCGGCACGCTGTTCACGCTGTTCGTGCTGCCGGCGGTCTACGTTTCCGTCGCCACCGATCACCGGGCGGGCGCCGAATCGGAGCGTTCCAAGGAGATCGCGGATTTCGATCTGGACCACGTGTCGCCGTCGCTCAAGCCGACCTGAGCCTGCTCAACCCAACACGTTGTAACGTATGGCGGATCGAACAATCGATCCGCCATATTTTTTAGGCAGCTTCGCTCGCGCGACCGCGGCGACAACAGGTCAGCCGAAGCTCTTGCCCACCATCCGTCCGATTTCCGCAAAAACGGCTTCCAACTGCACGGCCGTCGGCGTCCCACCCTGGGTGTAAACGGAGATGAGTATCGGTGCGTCGAGCCGCGGCCACGCCACGGCGATGTCGCCGGCCGCGTCCTTGCCGTTGTTGCCGGTCTTGTCGCCGATCTTCCAGTTCTTGGGCAGGCCGGCGCGCAGCCGGTTGTTTCCGGTCTTGCAGTTGAGCATCCAGCCGGTGAGGCGTTGGCGCGAAGCCGCCGACAGTACCTCGTCCAGCACGAAGCGGCGCAGATTGGCCGCCATGGCGGCGGGGGTGGTGGTGTCGTGTGGATCTCCCGGCGGTGAGCGATTGAGTTCCGGTTCGTTGTGGTCCAGCCTCGAGATGGCATCGCCGGTCGCGCGCCAGAAGCCGGTCAGGGCGGCCGGGCCGCCGACCTCGGCCAGCAGCAGATTGGCGCAGGTGTTGTCGCTGAGTTCGACAATGGCCTCGCACATGTCGGACACCGACATGGCTCCTTTGGCGAGGTTCTGCCGGGCCGCCGGGGCATAGTCGAGCAGGTCTTGCGGACCGTAGCCGATCATGCGGTCGAGGCGTTCCTCGCCACGGTCCGCCCGCGCCAGGACGAAGGCCGCGAGCGAGGCCTTGAAGGTGCTGCACATGACAAAACGCTCGTCGGCGCGCCAGGCGATCTTGGCGCCGGTGGCCAGGTTTTCGGCATGGACACCGATCCGCCCACCCGTCTCGTGCTCATAGGCTTCGAACGCGGGCGTCGCCGCCTGCGCGAATACAGGCCGAATCACGAGACCGGGCAGGGCGGCTAACAAAGTGCGGCGATCGAGAATCATGGGGCGTTCCTTGGGCTGCCGCGTGATAAAAACAGCTGTCGCGCTTAGAGCATTTTCCGCTAATTTGGCAATCCAGATCGATCGAGACGCCAGGACCAGCCCATGACCCGCGATTTTCCGGCCGGCAATTATCGGTTCATTCCGGCCGTGTTTCAGTATTCGAGCGGCGTCGCCGCCGACCCGGATTTCGAGATCGAGCGGGTCCGCTTCGATAACCCGGTGCCGCTGGCGGATGGTTTTGCGCTGGCCGCGGACATCATGCTCGGGGCCGGGCGGCCGCTGACCGCGTTCTGCGCCTGCGAGTTGCGCTCGCCGGCGGCCTTCAGCGAGGACGGCTTTCGCAGCTTCAACGAGCATTACGTCAAGACGCTGGCGCAATGGGGCCTGTTCGACGGCACCATCAATCCGGTGGCGCGCAGCAATGTCTGTCCCGAGATCGATCCGCCCGGCGAACCGTCGTTTTACGCGTTCTCCTTCAGCCGCCCGTTGCTCGGCGCTAAGCCGAGTTTTGTGATCGCCGGCGGCGCCGAATCGCGCGGCGGCGCCGGGAGCTATCCCGAGCGCACCGTGCGCTACCGCGACCTCAGCCCGGAAGGTTTTCGCGACAAGGTCCGCTTTACGGTCGGCGAAATGGAAGCGCGGCTCGGCGCCTTCGGGTTCGGTTGGAAGGACACCACCGCGGTCCAAGCCTATACGGTGCACGACTTCCATCCGGTGGTGGCCGAAGAACTGGTGCGGCGAGGTGCCGCAAGATCGGGGCTGACCTGGCACTATGCCCGTCCGCCGGTGGTCGACCTCGAATTCGAGATGGATTGCCGCCGGGTGGCCCGGGAAACTGTCATCTAACGATGGCGTTCATTGCGGGTCATCCGGTCCGTGCGTCGCAACAAACCCGGACCGAAAGCGGGCGTACAGGAGAAGACGCCTTGACCTTCGGGGGATTCGTCGTGTGTGATCGGCCCATGAACCGGATCCGATCCATCCTGCTCGTTCTCGCCGTCGGCGCGCCTTCGCTGGCCGCGGCGCAGACCGTGAATTTCGAAGACGCCACGGCGATGTTGGGGGCGAGCTGCGGCACCGACATTGACTCCTATTGCCGCGGCGTCAATCTGGATTCCACCCGCCTCAAGGACTGCCTGGTCCGCAATCAGGATGCCATCTCGTCCACCTGCAAGGGCGATTTCGGGCGGGCGTTCGACGCCATCCAGCAGCGGATCAAGGCGCGCGCGGCGGTCACCAAGACCTGTGAGCGCGACACCCAGAAATACTGCAAGGATGCGCCAAATCCCGGCAAGGTGCTCGAATGCCTGATGGCCACGCCGCGTGGGATGACCTTGGCCTGTACGCAGGCGATCACCGCGGCGGGATATCGCTGATGAAGCCGATGCGGGAAAAGCTTTTCGACATCGGCCTCGTGGCCGCGACGCTGTGGATGGCCGCGTCTGCCCTTCCGGCACATGCCCAGACGGCGGCGCAGCCGGAGAATCTGGTCGAGAAGCTGTCCGGCGGCGTGGATACGGCGCCCGATATCGACATTCCCGCGCTGCGCCAGCAGGTTGCCGAGCGGATCAAAGCCAAGGCGGATAACACGGCGCTGCGGCGGCCGCCGATCGCGCCCCAGCTGCTCAAATTGCCGCAATCCACTTTCGAGATTCAATTCGATCCGGACACGCCGGTCGTCCGGCCGGCGTCGTATCGGACGATCGGACGCATTGCCGACGCGCTCACCAATCCGAAGCTGCAGCCCGACATGTTCCTGGTCGTCGCCCACACCGAATCGACCGGTAGGCGCGAAATCAACGTGACTTTGAGCCAGCGCCGTGCCGACGCGGTGCGCGACATCCTGTCGGCGACGTTCAAGGTTTCGCCAAAACGTCTTCGCTCGGTCGGTCTCGGCGAGGAGCAGTTGCAGGATGCGCTGCGTCCGAACGCCCCGGCGAATCTGCGGGTTCAGATCATCGCCATCGGCGAAATGCCCGTGGCAAGCCCGGCCGCGCCGGCACCTGTGCCGCGGGGCAAGGAAGCCGCGCCAAAGGCTAAGAACAAGAAGAAATAGCGGCGCCGTACAGGATGATTTCTAAGTTAAGTCGGCAAAAGTAACCCCGTCATTGCGAGCGCAAGCGAAGCAATCCAGGGGCCGCAAACAAAGACTGGATTGCGTCGTCGCTTCGCTCCTCGCAATGACGGAGCTGGCGATCCCGGATTAACTTAAAATCACACTGCGCTATGACGTTTTCGCGCGTGCAGCTCCCATCGCCCCGTTGACCGCGTGACACGCGACGCCGTCAATCAATTCCGGCACCACCTTGCGGCACAAATCAAACACCTCTGGGCAGCGCGGGTTGAACGGGCAGCCCGGCGGCGGATCGATCGGATTCGGAATCTCACCCTGCACCGGGATCCGCTGCCGGCCGGACATCGCCAGATCCGGCACCGCGCCGAGCAGCATCCGCGTATAAGGCATGCGCGGGTGATCGAACAGCTCGCGGCCCTGTGCGATCTCGACGATGCGGCCGAGATACATCACGCCGATGCGGTTCGCCATGTGCCGGACCACGGCGAGGTTGTGGCTGATGAACAGGTAGGTCAGCCCGAACTTGTCCTGCAGGTCGCGCATCAGATTGAGGATCTGCGCCTGCACCGAGACGTCGAGCGCCGAGGTCGGCTCGTCGCAGACGATGAACTCGGCTTCCGACGCCAGGGCGCGCGCGATAGCGATGCGCTGGCGCTGGCCGCCGGAAAATTGATGCGGGTATTTCAGGCCGTCGTCGGCATGCAGGCCGACCAGCGCCAGCAGCTCGCCGACGCGGCCCTTGATGTGGCGTTCGCCCTGGATCAGGTCGAAGGCGCGGATCGGTTCGGCGACGATGGCGTCGACCCGCAGCCGCGGATTGAGGCTGGCATAGGGGTCCTGGAAGATCATCTGGATGCGGCGGCGCAGCCGCTGGCGCGCCTGCGATTGCCGCGGGTCGCTCATCGACACGCCGTCGATGATCACCTCGCCGGAGCTCGGCGGCAACAGGCCGACGATCATACGCGCCACCGTGGTCTTGCCCGAACCGGATTCGCC
>JAQGJF010000531.1 GCA_028290765.1 Tardiphaga sp. | reverse complement strand
TCCGGGATGTCCTTCGGCAACGTCACCTTGTAGGTCTTGGCGCCGTCGAAGTGCTGCTTGGCCGCATCCGTCATCGACAGCAGATATTGCGAGCCGATGCCGGTCAGGCGCATGGCCATCGCGGGGGTGATGCCGGTGACGCCGTAGAAAAAGTAGCTCCGCGCGTCCAGGGTGCGGTAGCCGGTGGGCGGGAATGGCTTAGCCCCCTCCCGCGTGATTTCGGGGATGGGCGTCTCGAACTCGTAGCCGGTTTGGAACAACAGGTTCGACCACGACGAATTGGGGTAAAAGTACCAGCTCGGATCGCGCGGATTCATGAAGAGGGTGCGCGAGGACGCGTTGCCGACCGTGAGCGCCTCGGTCATGATCTTCTTCATGCGGGCGTCGGGCGCGAAGGGCTTGCCCTTGACGATGCCGATGGCGGCCAGCGGCCCCATCAACTCCGCATCGAGCGCGGTGGCCGGCTCGTGCTGCACGACCTCGTTCAGTATCTCGTAGTAAGTCCAGTCATTGGGCGGAAGGGTATTCATCACCTTGCCGCTGCCTTCATGGAACACGGTCGCCGGCGGCGGGGTGATCGGCCCGAGTGTGGCCTTGCCACTCAGGAAGTCGGCAATCGGGGTGCCGAACCCGCCTGGCTGGTAGGGATAGATCTTGGTGAATTTCTTGATCGTCTCGACCACCGGCTTCGGATCGGCATGGTTCTCCAGGAACGATCGGCCGAACCACACGATGCGGTTCGTGCGGGAGCGCGCGATGAAATACCCGCCGTCCGGCAGCGGGTCGGTGTAACCCGGCGGCACGATCAGGTACTTGCCGCCTTCGCCGCGGTCGGGACCGGGCAGGCCGATGTCGATGACCCAGCGGAACCAGGCGTCCTGCACGGCGCCGAGAAACTTGGGCGGGGCCTCCAGGACCACGGGGCCCTTGGAGAGATCAAGGGCGCCCATGACGTAGATCGTGTCGGCATTGGCCGTCAGGAACAGCGACCTGGCATCCATCAGCTCGGAGAAGACGAGGACCTCGTTGTCCTTGACCCCGACGTCCCGCATGCCCTTGGCGAGGGAGTAGATGCTCACGCCTTGCAGGTTGTCCATGAATGCCCGGACTGCGTAGCTAAAGTCGAGATTGTCGAAGAGTTTGTCAGCGGTCGCCGCGGCCGGCACGCCGTCCTTGAATTCGAGCGGACCGAGGCGCGATTCGACTCTATCCGGCGTGCTGATCGCCGGAGAGATCGGCGCCTGCGCGGCGGCCATGTTGGGCAGTGCCGGCATCGCGCAGACGACGGCTGCTGCCAAAAGTCCGTTAAGCTGCTTCATAGTGCCATCTCCATTTTCCTTGAAGAATGCTTGAGCTGTTGCGGTTCGGTTCAGTTCGCCTTGACCACCGGCAGAATCGTCCAGCTACCGTTGACGATCGAAGGCGACTTAATCCTTCGGCCCGTACATGCGCAGCACGGGCAGGAAGTCGCCCTTCGGCGCCGGCAGCCAGTTCGCTTTCTTGTCTAAATCCAGCCGATCGCGGATCACGCATGCCTCACCAGACCAGTTCGACCTCGCTCGGCCGCCATGTCTTGGCGAAGAACGGCTCGAGCGGGCTGTAGAGCCGCAGGCACGGGATAAAACCTTTACCGGGCATGGTCTGGATCCAGTTGCCCCGTTTGACGTTCGCTGGCTGCGTCGGGCCGAAGTAGACCGTGGTCGTGCCGTCGGCAGCCGCCTCGGCTGCCGGCGACGGGAAGCTCTGGCTGCCCGCGCGCGGGTAGCGCTGCGGCGTGTCGAGCATCGAGCGCGACATGTTGTCGTAAAGCGTGAACGACCAGAAGTTCTCCTGCGGAATGTCCTTCGGCAAAGTCACCTTGTAGGTCTTGGCGCCGTCGAAGGGATCCTTGTTTGCATCGACCATCGTCCATAGGTAGGTCGAGCCGATGCCGGGCAGGCGCATGGCCATCGCGGGCGTGATCCCGGTGACGCCGTAGAAGAAGTCCGTCCGCGCGTCGAGCGTGCGATAGCCGGTGGGTGGGAACGGCTTGACGCCCTCGGCGGTAATCAACGGGATCGGCGTCTCGAACTCGTAGCCGACCTCGAACAGCATGTTCTGCCAACCCGAGCCGGGGTAGTAGTACAAAGTCGGATCGCGAGGGGCCATGAACATGGTGCGCGAGTGGGCGTTGGCGAGCGTAAGCGCATCGGTGAGAATCTTCTTCATCCGCGCATCCGGCGCGAAGGGTTTGCCCTTGATGATGCCGATGGCGGCAATCGGGCCCATCAACTCGGGATCGAGCGACCCTGCAGGCTCCTGCTGCACGACCTCATTGAGCATTTCGTAAAAGCTGAAGTCGTTGGGCGGGATAGTATTCATCACCTTGCCGGTGCCTTCGTGGAACACGGTCGGAGGCGGCGGCGTGACTTTTCCAAGTTTGGCTTTGCCGCTCAGGAAGTCCGCGATAGGGGTTCCGACGCCGCCGGCCTCGTATGGATAGACCTTGGTGAACTTCCGGATCGCTTCGGCCACGGGCTTCGGGTCGTTGTTCTCCAGGAACGAGCGAGCGAACCATATGACGAGGCTGGTCCGGGCGCGGGCGATATTGAATCCATTTGGCAGCGGACCATCGTAGCCGGGCGGCAGGATGAGGTATTTCCCGCCCTCGCCGCGATCGGACCCCGGCAGACCGATATCGACGACCCAGCGGAACCAGTAATCATCGATCGCGCCAAGCGCCTTGGGTGGCACCTCCAGCACCATGGGACCCTTGGTCAGGTCGAGCATGCCCATGGAGTAGACGGTGTCCGCATTAGCCGTCAGGAACAGCGACTTGGCATCCATCAGCTCGGAGAAGACAAGAACTTCGTTATCCTTGACGCCGGCGCTCAGAAGGCCCTTGTGGAGGGCGCGTATGCTGACCCCTTGAAGGGTGTTGGCGAACGCCGAGAACGCATGCGTGAACTCCCGGTTGTCATAGATCTTGGCGATGGTGTCCTTGCTCGGCATGCCGTCCTTGAAGTCGAGCGTGCCGATGCGCGTCTCGACCTTGTCAGGCGTGCTGATCGACGGGGAAATTGTGGGGACCGGTTGTGCGGCAGCCGTGTGGGGAAATGTCGGCGTAGCACAGACGACGGCTGCTGCCATGAGTCTGACAAACTGCTTCATGGAAATTCCTTTTCAAGCTCCGAGAACGCTCGATCACGGATCGAAAGCGAGCCAGTCAACTGAAAGTGGGGAAGCTCGCGCCTCCCCTCTCCTCACGTACGTGCCATCCGAACAAACCTTGCGCGTTTCATGTCTGCTTCTCTGCTGAGGATTCGATGAATCGTTTCCCGAAGTGGCTTCGCGACGGATCACGCTTCCCGCACTATGAAAAAGCCGTGCAGTCCCGACTATGCAAAAACCAGCAACTGGAAAAAGATTTGACGAGATCTCATCAGGAAGTGTTCGCCGCACCGATTTTGCATAGCGTAAGTCGACGAACGCCCCGCAAATAGACGTTTGGCATCAACGAACGACGGGGCTCTGCCGTGGTTATCATCCTGTGCCTCTACGTTGTCGCGCTATGGCTGGTATTCTCGAAACTCAAGCTTGTGCGCTGGGGCTGGTTGTCCGGAACAGTCGCAGGACTTGTCGGCGTGCTCATTCTCGCAACGTTTCTCGGTCTGTTTAATTATCTCACACCGTCGGGAAGGGTCACCGTAACCGGCCGTGTGGTTGAGGTAACGCCGAATGTGACCGGTCAGGTGATTGCCATCCCGGTGCAGCCGAACGTGCTGGTCAAGTCGGGGGCAACCCTCTTTCAGATCGATCCGGCGCCATTCCACTACAAGGTTGCGCAACTGCAGGCGTCGCTGGCCGCGGCAAAGCAACAGACCGAGATCTTGAAATCGAATTACGTGCAGGCGACCGCGAATGTCGTCGGGCTGGAGGCCCAGCTTAAGTATAATGCGAAGCGGCTTGCCGATATTCAAACGCTTGCCGCGGACGATGCCAACACGCAGTTTCAGGCCCAGGACAAGCAGGTTCAGTACGAGACGGTGCTGGCGCAGCTCAACGCCGCCAAGGCGACACAGCAGGGTGCCAAGCTCGCGCTTGATTCCGAGATCGGCGGTGTCAACACGTCCGTTGCGCGGATCCAAGCCCAATTGGAGAATGCCGAATGGGAGCTGTCGCAGACCACCATTCGTGCGCCGGCCGACGGCTACGTGACGGCCGTTGCATTGACGGTCGGCGATCGTGCACTGCAAGCCCGCTCGACGATGTCATTCATCGTCGAGCAGGAGATTACAATTGTCGGCATGTTTTCACAAAATGGCTTCCAGGCGATCAAGGTCGGCGCTCCCGTCGATATCGTTTTCGACAACGCTCCGGGCCGGATCTATCACGCCACGATTACGCGCATTCCGAAGGGCGTCGGTCAGGGGCAGATCGCGGTGTCAGGCACGCTGGCGCGCACCACGGCGCTGGGTGGCACATCCGCCTTTCCGGCGGAGATTTCCATTCCGGACGAACTGAACCGTGACTCGCTTCGGCTCGGAATGTCCGGAAACGCCACCGCGTTTTCCGAAAAGGCCGGCGTGATCGGCCTTCTCGCCTCGATTCTGATCTGGGTCAGCGCCTATACCGCGTACCTGTAAAGGCTGCGTCAAACCGTCCCATCGGCCTATTGGATGCCATGTCGGCAGATCATCCGTTGACGATTCCGGCGCGCGAGCTATTCTCGCGCCTCGACGGTGTTAGTTGTCGTTGCCGAGCACGGCTTAGCGAGCG
>JAQGJF010000475.1 GCA_028290765.1 Tardiphaga sp. | reverse complement strand
AGTCGCAACCACGCTGCTTTACGGCGACGTCGATGTCGAATCGTTTCGGCCGCAGCGCCTGAAAGATCCGGAAATCCTCCGGCTGGCCGAACTCGTCGTGTCGTCGGAAGATCCCGACTCGGATTATCCGCAGCATTGCCCGGCCATCATCGAGGTGACGTCGCTCGGCAAGGTTCACCGCCGGCATATCCGCTTCCATCCGGGATCACCGGAGGCGGCCTTGTCCCAGAGCGACGTTCTCGACAAATTTGCCCGCAACAGCGGCTGGCTGTTCGGGAAGGGCGCGCGCGAGATCGGCGCTTCGTTGATGAAGACGGAGAACGGGTCGCTGCAGTCGCTGCTTCGCCAGGTCGGCGCGGCGACTCAATCCGCCGACGCCGCGGAGTGAGAGCAAGGCAAGCGGCCCGATCGGAGCAGCCGATCAGTCCGCCGCTTGCCATTCCAGGTCGTCGTCGACGTACGATAGTCCGCTAGCTGCACACCTGAACGGGCCGCAGGCGCCAACCGTGTGCGGTGTGCACGCGCCGACGAACCGTGTAACAACCCGCGGAGTTATCGTAGGCATAGGAATCGCCGTAGCTATAGGGATAGCCGTAGCCAGAGTAACTGTTGGAGGCGTAGGGATAACCGTAATCGTAGTCGTCATAATTATACGGATCATAGAAGCCGTAGCCTAACCCCGTGCCGAACGCGAAACGGTGGCCGAAGCCGCGGCCATGAAATCCACCGCCGTGGAAACCGCCACCGTGGAAACCGCCGGCAAATATTCCGCCGCCGAAACCACCACCTCCGAAGCCACCGCTGTGGAATCCGCCGAAGCCGCCTCCGTGAAATCCACCGCCGCCGAAGCCGCCGCCGTGGCCACCTCCTAAGCCGCCGCGACCTCCTTGCCCGCCGCCTCCACCACCTCCCTGCCCGCCGCCGCCTCCGCCACCACGAGCCAACGCCATCGTCGGCGCAGCCAGGCCAACGGATGCAACTGCCAATAACGCGATCATCGTCTTGCGCAACATAGCCATACTCCCAAGATCGCTCCCAGCCGAGACCGAGCTTTGGAAGTGGGGATCGTTTTGGACAATCGCTATTGCGACGATGATCCCTTCACTCAACTCTCCGCGACCAACGTCTGAATTAAATTGAATTCAAGCATCCGAAACAATTCGTCGAGACGTTGCCCGTCGGCAAGCTGCATCGAAGAACGTCCAATGTTGCAGGTGTAACCTGAATTGAAATATCGTAACGCAAGCGGCCGCGATGGAGAGGGCGCCATCGATTGGAGCTGCGGGCGCCGTACGAAAGCAGCAGCAGGTGATCGGGCGTCGCGTGGCTACTATCGATGCATGATCTGTTTGAGAAATGCCCGGGTACGGTCGTTCTTCGGGTTGGAGAAGAAATCGCCGGGCGCACCTTCCTCGACAATCCGGCCGGCGTCCATGAACACCACGCGATCGGCCACCGTGCGGGCAAATCCCATCTCATGGGTGACACAGACCATGGTCATGCCCTCGCGAGCAAGCCCGACGATGACGTCGAGCACTTCCTGGATCATTTCCGGATCCAGCGCCGAGGTCGGCTCGTCGAACAGCATGATCTTCGGTTTCATGCACAGCGCCCGCGCGATCGCGACGCGCTGCTGTTGTCCGCCGGAAAGCTGGCTTGGATATTTGTCGGCCTGGTCTGCTATGCGGACCCTGGTCAGATAGAAGCGGGCGGTCTCTTCCGCTTCCGCTTTGGCGACACCGCGGATTTTCGTCGGCGCGATGGTCAGGTTCTGCAGAACGGTCAGATGGGGAAACAGATTGAATTGCTGGAACACCATGCCGATGTCGCGACGAACCACGTCGACATTCCGGGTCGAATGATCGAGTTCCACACCGTTGACGACAATGCGGCCGTCGCGATGCTCCTCCAGCCGGTTGATGCAGCGGATCAGGGTTGATTTGCCGGATCCGGAAGGCCCGCAGATCACCACGCGCTCGCCGCGGGCGACGGTGAAGTTGATACCTTTAAGGACCTCGACGTCGCCATACCATTTGCCGACCCCGGTCAATTCGATGATCGGCGATGCGGTGTCAGGTCGCTCCGTTTTCAAAGGATCGGTCATGCCGCCATCCAGCCTCCGTCGACGAGGATATTCTCGCCGGTGATAAATGTCGCCTCGTCGGAGGCCAGGAACAGCGCCGCATTGGCGACGTCATCGGGCCTGCCCAGCCTGGGCATCGGCGTGCGGGCCTGCGAATAGTCCATCCAGCGCGGCTCCGCGGCCCGGCCGGGCTTTCCGGTGACGATCTTGCCCGGCGCCACGGCGTTGCAGATGATGAAGTCCGCGGCATAATCCGCGGCGATCTGGCGGGTCAGGTAGACGACACCGGCTTTCGAGGTGCCGTAGGCGATATTTTCGGGGCAGGCGATCATGCCGTGCTGCGAGGAAATATTGACGATCCGCCCGCGTGCCTCGTTGCGGATGTCCTGCGTAAGCATCTGCCGTACCGCGGCGCGCGACATCAGGAACACGCCGGTCAGATTGACCGCGAGCGTTCGATCCCATTCTTCCAGGCTGGTCTCGGTCAATCGACTGCCGACCCCGATGGCGGCGTCGTTGACCAGCACGTCGAGCCGGCCGAAGCGACGGACCGTCGTCTCGACGGCCCGCGCCGTATCCGCCTCCGATGCGACGTCCGTCCGGATGAATTCGACGTCGTGCCCTGCCGAACGCAGCAGCTCCGCAGTGGGGGTGCCGCCTTCGCGCACTTCCTCGGTAATATCGGCAAGCACGAGACGCGCGCCTTCGGCCGCGAAGCGGCGTGCGATGGCCCGGCCGATGCCGGAAGATGCGCCGGTGATGAGCACCGATTTCTCTGCCAGGCGTTGGGTCATCGCCGTCCTTCCGTCTTCGATATCTGAAACGGCCGGGGCGCATTTCCCGCCCCAACCCAATCGAGATATTCTTGCGCCGCGGTCTTGAGGTCGTGCCGGGGCCGGAAGCCGGTATCGGCGCCGAGCCGGGTAATGGCGAGCGGCGCGCGGTCCTTCGGCAGCGAATAGATCACGTTGCCGGGCTGATCCGCATCGGCGAGCGACCAGCGGAAGCCTGGAACGAGCCCGGCGAGGACGCCGCACCATTGCGTCAAATCGGACCACGCGCCCCCGCTGACATGATAGACGCCATGGCTCAGATTCGCGGCGTGGCATAGCCTGGCGATGCCATCTGCCGCGTCGCGCGAATAGATCCAGTCCGCCGTCATCGGGCGTGGCAGCAGCACGTCGCGGCCTTCCAGCGCCATGTTCATGATCTGCAAATGAGGGCTGAGCGCGTCGCGGGCCGCGGTGGGAATCTCCCAGACCCCGTAGGCCGGACCCAGCCGGGCGATGCGGACGTCCAGCCCGCGCAGCTCGCCGATGCGGCGCGCGGCCTGTTCGGCGGCGAGTTTGCTGATTCCGTACAGCGACGCCGGCGCCGGCGGCGATAACGCCTCCTCGAACAGGCCAGAAGGCGCGGGTTCGGAAAAGCCGTAGACCGCGACCGAGCTCAGCACGACGACGCGCCGGATCGCCGGCCTTGCCGCGGCGCGCTCGAGCAGATTGACCGTGCCGACCACATTGACCTCGACGATACGGCGCGGCTCGTCGCGCTCGCGCTGTGCGTTCGGTGTCATGGCGGCGGTGTGGATGACGCGGTCGATGCTGTCGGCCGACAACGCGCGATCGACGTCTTCCGCATCCCGCACATCTCCGGTTACCAATAAGGCGCCGCGCAGCTCCGGGCGCGACAGCATGCCGGCGGCCGGCGCGGTCAAGTCGAACAGCACGACGCGTTCACCGTCCGCGATCAGCCGCTCGGCGATCGAAAGACCGATGAAGCCGCTGCCTCCGGTGATCAGCGTTGCCATCTTATCGCGCCTTGAGCGCCTGCCGCTCCAGCCGCGCGACCCAGCGCGCGAATGGATAGAGCAGGACGAAGAAGATCACCGCGGCCGCCATCAGCGGCGTCGGATTATAGGTCTGTTCCTGGGCCACGCGCGCCGACCGCAATAGTTCCGGCAGCGCGACCAGCGCCGCTATCGGCGTGGTCTTGACCAGCTCCAGCGAATTGCTGGCCAGCGGCGCCATCACGTTTCGAATGGCCTGGGGCAGCACGATGTGGAACACCAGACGCAGCGGCCCGAAACCCAGCGCGCGCGCCGCGTCAAACTGGCCCTGCGGCACCGACAGGATACCGGCACGGAAGATCTCGCCGTAATAACCTGAATTGTTGAGCACGATGGCGAGCACCGCCGCGGCGAACCCGCCCAGCGTAAAGCCGAGGAAGGGCAGTCCGAAGTAGATCAGGATCAGCAGGACCACGACAGGAAACGACCGAAACAGATCGATGTAGACCAGGAGCGCGATATTGAGCCAGCGATGCTTGAAACTGTAGAGCACCGCGATGGCGAGACCGAGCAGGATTCCGAGCGGCAAGGCCACCACCGACAGCCAGAACGTATAGATCAGCCCCTGCAACAGCAGCGGGTAGATCCGCAGCAGCGAATCGATGTTGGCGAAGTTTTCGAGGAACATCTCCATGTCTTTGCTCAGCGGCCGTGGCTATAGCGGTATTCGATCCAGCGGCTGGCGACGACCAGCGGCAGGAAGAAGGTGAGGTAGAAGGCGGCAGCCAGGGTCAGCGGCGAGGGGTTGGCGACGATCGCCATCACGCTTTGCGCCTGGCCCAGCGTTTCCGGCAGCGACACCGCGGTGCCGAGCGCCGTCCCCTTGCTGATGGAAATCGCCCGGTT
>JAQGJF010000461.1 GCA_028290765.1 Tardiphaga sp. | reverse complement strand
TCATCGAGAATTTTCGCGAGCTGCGGCTGCAGCTCGAGCAACACGGCGCGGTATTCACCAGCGAGACCGACACCGAGGTCGTCGCCCATCTCGTCAACTCCTACGTCCTCAAGGGCGCTTCGCCGGCCGACGCGGTAAAGGCGGCGCTGCCGCAATTGCGCGGCGCGTTCGCGCTGGCCTTCGTCTTCAAGGACCACAACGACCTGATGATCGGCGCACGCAAGGGTTCGCCGCTGGCGGTCGGCTATGGCAATGGCGAAATGTATCTGGGGTCGGACGCGATCGCGCTGGCGCCGCTTACCGACATGATCAGCTATCTGGAAGACGGCGACTGGGTGGTGCTGAACCGCAAGGGCGCCGTGGTTCATAATGCGCAGGGCGCCGTGGTGCACCGTGAGGTGCACAAATCCGGCGCGTCCTCGTTCCTGGTCGACAAGGCGAATTATCGCCATTTCATGGCCAAGGAAATCCACGAGCAGCCCGAGGTGGTCGGCCACACGCTGGCGCGTTACGTCGACATGGCGACCGAGCGCGTCGCGCTGCCGGTCGGCCTGCCGTTCGATTTTCGCGAGATCCAGCGCATCTCGATCACTGCCTGCGGCACCGCCAGCTATGCCGGCTATGTCGCCAAATACTGGTTCGAACGGCTGGCGCGGCTGCCGGTCGAGGTCGATGTCGCCTCGGAATTCCGCTACCGCGAAGCGCCAATGCGCAAGGGCGATCTGGCGATCTTCATTTCGCAGTCCGGCGAGACCGCCGATACGCTGGCCGCACTTCGTTATGCCAAGGAGCAGGGCCAGCATACGCTGTCGGTGGTGAACGTCCCGACCTCGACCATCGCGCGGGAAAGCGAGACCGTGCTGCCGACTTTGGCCGGCCCGGAAATCGGCGTCGCCTCGACCAAGGCCTTCACCTGTCAATTGATGGTGCTGGCCGCGATCGCCGTGGCGGCGGGCAAGGCGCGCGGCGAATTGTCGGATGCCGACGAAGCAAAGCTGGTGCACGGGCTGGTCGAAATTCCGCGCCTGATGGCGGCGGCGCTGCGCACCGAACTGCAGATCGAGAAGCTGGCGCGCGACATCGCCAAATGCCAGGACGTCCTCTATCTCGGCCGCGGCACCAGTTATCCGCTGGCGCTCGAGGGCGCGTTGAAGCTCAAGGAAATCTCCTACATCCACGCTGAAGGTTACGCCGCCGGCGAACTCAAGCATGGACCGATCGCGCTGATCGACGAGAACATGCCGGTGGTGGTGATCGCACCCTATGACCGCGTGTTCGAGAAGACCGTCTCCAACATGCAGGAAGTCGCGGCGCGCGGCGGCAACATCATCCTGATGACCGACGCCAAGGGCGCGGAGGAGGCCACCATCGAATCGCTGGTGACGATCATTCTGCCCGATATGGCCGCAACCTTTACCCCGATGGTCTACGCGATTCCGGTGCAGTTGCTCGCCTACCATACCGCCGTGATCATGGGGACCGACGTCGACCAGCCGCGCAACCTGGCGAAATCCGTCACTGTCGAATAGACCGAAAGTCGCAGGTTGCCGCCGGTCGGCCCCGGGGGGCCCACATTTGCACGTCAAATCCGCTCTGTTTCAATCGGTTAGAGCGGATTCCTCGCAAAGGCGACAAACCGACACGGTGTCCACCGGATGGCTTCACACTGGCGAAACTCTGCTAGAATACCCATTCAAGGATGGTGGCGCCGGACCCGGTCGCCGATCAGCAAGATTTTGGAACCCTGATGGACCGCAATGGCCTGCCTCTGACCCCGCCGCCCGGTGAACTCCCACCGGACGTTCCCCGGGGATTCATGGCTCGATTCCGGAATTACTTTCTCACCGGCCTGATCGTGGCGGGCCCGATCGCCATCACCTTCTATCTGACCTGGTGGTTCGTGACCTGGGTCGATGGGCTGGTCCGGCCGTTCGTTCCGGTCGCCTATCGGCCGGAAACCTATCTGCCGTTCGGTTTGCCGGGGTCCGGGCTGATCGTCGCGGTAATCGCGCTGACGCTGCTCGGCTTCCTCACTGCCAATCTGATCGGGCGAACCCTGGTCGACCTCGGCGAAAAGCTATTGGGGCGGATGCCCGTGGTGCGCGCGATCTATCGCGGCCTGAAGCAGGTGTTCGAGACGCTGTTCTCGGGTTCCGGGTCGAGCTTTCGCCGCGTTGGCCTGGTCGAGTTTCCCTCGCCGGGCATGTGGTCGATCGTGCTGATCTCGCAGTCGCCGAGCGTGGAGATCGCGGCCAATCTGCCGGGCCAGGAAGAGCACATCTCGGTGTTCCTGCCGTGCGCGCCGAACCCGACCACCGGCTTTTTCTTCTACGTACCCAAGAGCAAGATCATCGAAATCGAGATGAGCGCCGAGGATGCGGCAACCCTCATCATGTCCGCCGGCGTGGTGCAGCCGGGCTCCGATCCGCAGAAGAAGGCGGTGCTGGCCGATCTGGCCACCGCTGCCCGCAAGGCCAATGCCGGAACGCTGAAGCCGGCGCCGGCGAAGGTGGATTGACGCCTGGACCTCGTAGCCCGGGTGGAGCGCAGCAAAACCCGGGGCGGCGGCGCCGTTGAAACCCGGATTGCGCTGCGCTCCATCCGGGCTACGGGTCTTTGCATCCTTTGCCCGGATGAAGCTCAGCGGAATCCGCGATAGACTTGGTCATGGTCCGCGAAACCTGGTCTCCGGAGGGACTTTCTTTTTTACGCTCACGCTGGCTGACCGGCGCTCATCGGTGCTGACGGATCATATCGGTCTGCTCCGCGCTGCCTTCCGCAAGACTCGCGACGAGCATCCCTTCACCATCGACGCCATCGTCGTGCTGCCGGAGCACCTGCATGCAATCATGACATTCCCTGACGGTGATTTCGACTATTCGGGCCGTTGGCGACGACTTAAGGGTCTGTTTACCCGCGGGGTGATTGCGGCGGGGATGTCCATCTCGAGCAATGATCGCGGCGAATACGGGCTTTGGCAGAGGCGCTTTTGGGAGCATACCGTTCGCGACGACGGCGACTTCGAACGGTGCGCCGACTACATTCATTTCAATCCGGTCAAGCACCGGCTTGTCACCTCGCCGGGGTCGTGGCCATTTTCGTCGCTCCACCACTATGTCCGCGCCGGCGATCTGCCGGCCGATTGGGGTGGTGGCGACGTAGCGGGCGATGCGAATTTTGGGGAGCGGCCGGATTGACGGCGATGGTGCATGTGAATCCCGGGTTGCGCGTCGCTCCACCCGGGCTACGCGCCCGGACCTGTAGCCCGGGTGGAGCGCAAGCGTAACCCGGGGCCGCTCTCGATCAATCATCCCGCCTTGATCAGCGGCAGCGCCTCGTCCCGTTCATACAGATACAGCAAACACCGCAGCGCTTCGCCGCGCTCGCCGGTCAGCTTCGGATTGTCCTTGAGAATGCGCAGCGCCTCGTCGCGCGCCTGGACGATCAACTGGGCATGGACGTCGGAGCGGGCGATGCGATAGCCGGGCAGGCCGCTCTGGCGGGTGCCGAGCACGTCGCCTTCGCCGCGCAGCTTGAGGTCTTCCTCGGCGATCCGAAACCCGTCGGTGGTCTCGCGAATGACCTTTAGGCGCGCCTTGGACATCTCGCCTAGCGGCTCCTTGTAGAGCAGGATGCAGCTCGAGGCCTCCGAGCCGCGGCCGATCCGGCCGCGCAGCTGGTGCAGTTGCGCCAGGCCGAAGCGTTCGGCGTTCTCGATCACCATGATGCTGGCGGCAGGGACATCGACGCCGACCTCGACCACGGTGGTGGCGACCAGAAGCCCGATCTCGCCGGCGGCGAACTGCGCCATCACGCGGTCTTTCTCGGTGCCCTTCATCTTGCCATGGACGAGGCCGACCTTGTCGTCGAAGCGTTCCTTCAGGCTATCGAAGCGCTGCTCGGCATTGGTCAACTGGACGGTTTCGGATTCCTCGACCAATGGACAGATCCAGTAGACCAGCTTGCCGGCACCGAGCGCGCGACCGACGCCGTCGATGACCTCGTTGAGGCGGCTGGTCGACACCGCGCGGGTATCGATCGGCTGGCGGCCGGCGGGTTTTTCGCGCAATTCCGAGACGTCCATGTCGCCGAAATAGGTCAGCACCAGCGTGCGTGGGATCGGCGTCGCGCTCAGCACCAGCACGTCGACCGCTTCGCCCTTGTTGGTCAGCGCCAGCCGCTCCCGCACCCCGAAACGATGCTGTTCGTCGACCACGGCCAGCGCCAGTGATTTGAAGATCACGTCGTCCTGGATCAGCGCGTGGGTGCCGACCAGAAGATCGATCTCGCCGGCTTCGAGCCGCGCCAGGATGTCGCGGCGCTCCTTGCCCTTTTCCCGGCCGGTGAGAATCGCGACCCGCAGCCCGGCGCGCTCCGCCAGGGGCGTGATGGTCTTGATGTGCTGGCGCGCGAGGATTTCGGTCGGCGCCATCAATGCAGCCTGTTTGCCGA
>JAQGJF010000128.1 GCA_028290765.1 Tardiphaga sp. | reverse complement strand
TTCGTCGCTACGCTCCTCGCAATGGCGATTACCAATGTCATTCCGGGATGGCGCACCCGGGATGACTTCATCACTTCGTGTCGGCGGGATCGCGATGCACGGGGTCGACCCATAGCACCGTCTCCGGTTTCTCGACCGGCTCGATGTCGAGATTGATCGCGACGGCCTGGCCGTCGCTGCGCACCAGCACGCATTCCAGCACCTGGTCAGGGCTGGCGTTGATCTCCTGGTGCGGCACATAGGGCGGAACGAAGATGAAGTCGCCGGGATTGGCCTCCGCGGTAAACTGCAACTGCTCACCCCAGCGCATCCGCGCCTTGCCGCGCACCACATAGATGATGCTTTCGAGGTGACCGTGGTGATGCGCGCCGGTCTTGGCGTCGGGCTTGATGGTGACGGTACCGGCCCACAATTTCTTGGCGCCGGCCCGCGCAAAATCGATCGCGGCCTTACGGTCCATGCCTGCGGTCGAGGGCACATTAGGGTCGAGCTGGTCGCCGGGAATCACCTGCACGCCGTCATGTTTCCAGCGATCGGCGTCGCCGTGATCATGATCGTGGGAATGGGAGTGCGGATGAGAATGATCGTCTGAACCGGACATCATGATGCTTTCGTGAACATTGTCTGGACGGGAACAGTAGCGAAAACCGCGACCACAAACCAGACGGAAGAAGAACTTCCGCGGAGCGCCGCATCGAATCTAAATGCGAAACGATAATCAACCAAAACGCTTCTCAACGCGCGTGCGTCAGCACATCCGGATTGACCACGTTGGTTGGGTGGCCCGCGGCGTAGGCCACAACCTGATCGAAAATATCGGTGAACTGGATTTCGTATTCGTCACGCGAAACGTAGCCGATATGCGGCGTGCAGACGACGTTGTCCATCGTCAGCAGCGGATCGCTGGTGTCGCGGAGTGGCTCGCTTTCATATACGTCCACCGCGGCCATGCCCGGCCGTCCGGCGCGCAGTGCCTCGACCAGCGCGCCCGGCGCGATCAGCGGCGCGCGGCTGGTGTTGACCAGCAGCGCCGTCGGCTTCATGTGCGCGAGATCCTCCGCGGTGACGATGCCGCGCGTCGCGGCGACGAGGCGCATGTGCAGCGAGAGCACGTCGCATTGCGCGAAGAATTCCTGCTTGTTGCTCGCGACCTCGTAGCCATCGGCACGCGCCTGCGCCAAAGCGGGCTCGCGCGCCCACACCAGAACCTTCATGCCGAACGCCTTGCCGTAACCGGCGACGACGCTGCCGATCCGGCCATAGCCGTAGATGCCGAGCGTCTTCTGACGTAATGACTGGCCGACGCCGATCTGCCAGTGGCCGGTCCGGAGCGCCGCCATCTGCTGCGGAATCTGGCGCATCGCCGCAAGCACCAGGCCCCAGGTCAGTTCGGCCGCGGCAAAAGACGGCGTATCGGCATGCTGGCTTGACGACACGATAACGCCGAGACGGGTGCAGGTGTCGATATCGATGTGCGGGAAAACGCTGCGCTGGCTGATCAGCTTCAGTTTCGACAACCGCTCCAGCAGCGCGGTGCGGATCTGCGTCCGCTCCCGGATCAGCACCAGCACCTCGGTATCACGCAGCCGCTCGGCCAGCGCATCGACGTCCTGAACATGGTTGTTGAAGATCGTCACGTCGTGGCCGGCGAGCTTGCGAAAGCAGTCGAGGGTGCGCAGCGTGTCGAAATAATCGTCGAGGATGGAAATTTTCACCGACACGAACCCTCCGCTACTTTGCTTTCAGCCTCATCCTGAGCCCGACAAAAAATACGGCTCGTAGCCCGGATGAGCGCAGCGACATCCGGGACGCAACAGACCGATAGGCCCACTCGGATATCGCTGCGCTCATCCGGGCTACAAATCTCCCCTCGCGACAAAGGATCAATACCCCAGCGCGCAGCCGTCCTTGCGCGGATCGGAGCCGCCGGTGAGCGTGCCCTTGTCCCAGTCGATCCAGATCGCCTGGCCGCCGCCGAGCGGACCGACCACGCTGGTGGTCTGGTGACCGATCTTCTTCAGGCCGGCAACGACTTCAGGAGGAATGCCGTCCTCGAGCTGGAAGACGCCCTCGTAATGCAGGCCACGCGGCATATCGATGGCTTCCTGTACGTCGCAGCCGTAATCGAGAATATTGGTCAGCACATGGGTCTGGCCAACCGGCTGATACTGCCCGCCCATCACGCCGAACGACATCACCGCGCGGCCGGCCTTGGTGGCGAGGCTCGGGATGATGGTGTGCAGCGGCCGCTTGCCCGGCGCGATGCAATTGGGGTGGCCGGGCTGGACCCGGAAACCGGCGCCGCGGTTCTGCAGCAGCACGCCGGTCTTGTTGGAGACCACAGCCGAGCCGAACGAATGCGCGATCGAATTGATGAACGAGCAGACGTTGCGGTCCTTGTCGACCACGGTGATGTAGACCGTGGAGGGATTCATCGGCGGCGCGACGTTGGGCAGATCGAGCAGCCCGTCCATCCGGATCTTGCTGATATGCTGTTCGGCGAACTCCTTGGTGAGGATGCCGGCGACGTCGACATGAACCTGGGCGGGATCGCCGATATATTGCTCCCGCATCATGTAGGCGA